>JAAYSU010000024.1 GCA_012523915.1 Clostridiales bacterium | reverse complement strand
GAAGCAATCCGGCGACCAAAGTGTTTTCATCCATGCCAAGATCAGCCAGTATCTTGGTTACCTCAATTGGATGTACAATATAGTCTTCACCGGATTTACGCTTTTGACCTTCGTGAATTTGCTCCGCTTTAATATAAGCTTTTTTGAGCTTTTCAAAATCGTAATTTGAATTGATTGCTAATAAGTCTTCTTTAAATTTTTCAAATCTTTCGCTGTTTATCATGCGTATGCCTCATTTACTTACCTTTATATTTCGGTTTATATATAATTTTGTCTAATTGATAATAAATAGGGCTAGCAATTGTTATAGAGGAAAAAGCTCCTGCTAATATGCCTACTATCAAAGGTAGTGTAAAGTTTCTAATAATTTCTCCTCCAAGTAAAAAAAGTGGAATTATCGCAATTATTGTGGTTATTGAAGTCATAATCGAACGACCGAGTGTTTGATTAATGCTCTTATCAATTAGCTCTTCCATTCGATTTCTCTTCATGAATTTTGAGTTTTCTCTAACTCTATCAAAGATAACAATAGTATCATTGATCGAATAACCAACTACAATTAATATACCCGCTATAAACGGGTTATTTATCTGAAATTGGAACAAGCCATAAAAGGCAATCATAACAAGAACATCATGTATCAATGCTATTATAGCAGCTAAACCAAACTTCCATTCGAAACGTATTATTATATAAATAAGCATACAAATAGTAGCTATTATAACCGCTATAAATGCATTCTTTTTTAATAAATCTCCTATTGATGCACTGAATTGCTCAACACTTAAGACATTTTCATCACTTAAATTATACTCTCTATATATATCCTTTAATAGGATTTGGCGCTCACTGGTTCCCAGGGCCTGAGTGGTTTTAATAATTATCTCACGATTACCTTCTCCTGCATGAACAATCGTAGCCTCAATATCATTTTCATTGAGTATATCGTTTATTTCTTCTACTGATACAGTTTGTTCCATGTCAATATGAAGCATAGTACCACCAGTAAAATCTATACCATAATTGAATCCACGTATAAGACCACTTCCAATACCTAGAACAATAATAGCAATTGAAATTATATAAAAATATTTTCTATATTTTATAAAAGAGATTTCTTTTCTGTCTGTCTTTAATTCCTTTTTAACTCCAAAAAATGTAGGCAGACTCTTGCTCTTACCTTCTGCTATTGTTTTTATAAGAAATTGCGTGATTACTACCGCTGTTAACACACTTACAACTATACCAATCATTAGGGTCATTGCAAAACCTTTAACAGGTCCTGTACCAAATTGATATAGTACTACTCCGGCAATTAAAGTAGTCAGCTGGGAATCAATTACTGTACTCAATGCAAGTTTAAATCCAGAGTCAACGGAAACTCGTAAACTCTTACCCTGTAAATATTCTTCTTTAATTCTAGCAAAAATTATTACATTGGAGTCAACAGCCATCCCAACTGAAAGTATTAACCCAGCTACGCTGGGTAGGTTGATTACAGCTGAAAACAAAGCCAGGATAATAAAAACTACTAAAATATAAAGTAACAGCGCAATATTGGCAACTAGCCCCATTATTTTATAAGCTACTATCATTACTATGAAAATTAATGATATCCCAATAACACCTGCAATCAAGCTCTTATTTAATGAATCAATTCCTAAGCTAGGGCCAACAAGTGATGTTTGAACCTCTTTTAATCCAACCGGTAGGGCGCCACCTCTAATTAAAAGCGCGAGTTCCGTAACTTCCTTATCGCTAAAACTACCGGTAATCTGTGCTCTCCCGCCCTTTATAACAGAATTGACATTGGGTGATGAGATAATCCTGTCATCTAATACAATATAGATCGCCCTATCAACTTGGCCAGTCTCACTGTTTATAACTTGTCCATAAAATGCTTTTCGAGTTGCTTCCTCAAAGGCTAATGCTCCCTCACTATCAAATTCTAAATCAACGGCATTAAAACCTCTTTCATCTTTACCTACACCTGCATTTTTAATATGGCTTCCGTCTATAACAACAGTTCCATCCCCAAGAACAAACTGCAACTGTGCAGTCTTACCAATAGTCTCAATGGCTTCATCAGTGTTTTCAACACCGGGAAGCTCTACCCTAATTTTCTTCTCTCCTTCTATAGTAACAACAGGTTCCGAAAGGCCCATCTGATTAACTCTTTCTTCAATTACCATCTGGGTATGCTGCATTATATTGGCCAATTCAGCTCCAGTTGCATCGGTCTGGGCTTCCATGACTACATAAACGCCGCCTTTAAAATCAAGGCCTAGTGTTAACTCGTCTTTAAAGGATGGTCCTGCATCGGAAACACCTATAACCCAAGCTCCTATGATTAATATAACAAGGATAATTGCAATAGCCTTTTTCATTGT
>JAAYSU010000023.1 GCA_012523915.1 Clostridiales bacterium | reverse complement strand
TGCTCTTGTTTCTGACTTCGATTTTTAAAGATTGCAAGCCACTATCTATCAACTCTGGGATATGTTCAATCATACATAAATCCTTTGAATTTAAAATATAACTGCCCCTTTGATCTTCAAAAATAGGATAGGCCTCACCCGGACGTTTTTCTTCTACCAGATTATACTTCCATCTGCAAGAATGTGCGCATTTACCCTGGTTTGCATCTCTACCTACCATGAAGTTTGATAATAGGCATCTTCCTGAATATGAAATACACATTGCTCCATGCACAAAGGCTTCAAGCGCTAAAGTATCAGGTGTATATTGACGGATATATTTAATTTCCGCTAATGATAACTCCCTGGCCAATATGATTCTTTTTATACCCTGATTATGCCAGAATAAAGCAGACTTATAATTAGTCGTATTTGATTGAGTGCTCAAATGAAGTTCAGCATCAGGTAGGTTTTCCTTAAACCAAAAAATAATACCGGGATCAGTTACTATATAAGCATCTACTGGAATATCTGAAATTCTTTTCATATATTCATTTAAGTTGTCGATATCATCATTGTGTGCAAATATATTAACTGTTAAATAGACTTTTTTCCCTCGATCATGAGCAAATCTTACTCCTTCTTCAAGTTCGGTCGGGGTCATGCGGCCAGAATCTGCACGAAGACTAAATATATCTCCTCCACAATAGACGGCATCTGCTCCATATTCAATTGCAATCTTTAATTTTTCTAAGTCACCCGCAGGCGCAAGTAATTCTATTTTTTTCATTTGATTTCCTTAACTACACTTATAGCAACACCGTCTCCAACAGCTAACACCGATGTTGCAATATTGGGCATAGCAGTAATATATTTTAAATACTCCCGCATTCTGTTTACTATTGTCTTGTTTCTTCTATTATCTAAATAGTCATCTGAGGCAATCATAGCTCTATAAAGAATATTGTCGGAAACAATGACTGTTCCTGGTTTTGCTATCTTAAGACAGGAGTCAAAAATATCTTTATAGTGGCCTTTTGCACCATCGATGAAGATAAAGTCATAAGGTTCTTCGTCATTAAAACAAGAGAGCGTTTCTAATGCATCGCCTAAAATTATTTTTATACGATCAGCAAAGCCCGCTTCTTTAATATTTAATAAAGCTTTTCTTTGCATTTTTTCTTTAAGCTCTAAAGTTGTGATATGAGCATCTGGCATTAGATAAGCAAAATAGATTGCAGAATAACCTATAGCAGTACCTATTTCTAATATTCTCTTAGGTCTTTTAATTTCCAATAAAACCGATAGTAATGTTTCCGTATCTCTAAGTATTATCGGAATCTTGTCCTTTTCTGCTTGAGCTCTCAGTGCTTCTAAAAAAATGTTTTTTGGTTTATATAAACTGTTTATATAATCAGTTACTTTTTTATCAGTTATCAGCATCTTATCACTCTAATCGATGTATTTCGCTTTATTTCGCAGATGCTCTTCGTATGTCTTCGAAAAGACATGAGAACCATCTCCTTTTGCTAAAAAGTAAAGATAATCTGTTTCAGTTGGCCATAAAGCTGCATTTATTGATTCTATCCTGGGTGAGCAAATCGGATGTGGCGGCAACCCTTCAATTATATATGTATTATATGGAGAATCTATCTGTGTATCCTCAGTAGTTAAGATGGTTTTTTGTTCTCCTAAGATATATTGGACTGTTGCACAGGATTGTAATTTCATTCCTATTTTCAATCGGTTATGAAATACCCCCGAAATAATCGGTCTATCCTCGGGTACCACAGCCTCACGCTCAATGATAGATGCAAGGGTGATAACTTCATTAATAGACATTCCAAGCTCGTTAGCTCGTTCGTAGTGATCTTCAGTAAATAGCTTGTTAAATTGCGATAGCATTTTATCTATTATATCTCTTTCCGTTGCAGTAGCAAATACTTCGTAGGTCTCTGGATATAGGTAGCCTTCAAGTCTATTAGGTCCTTTTGGGGTATCTGTTAAGAACCAATAGTCAAAGTCCCCATCTTTTACTACTTTAAGAAACTCTTCTGTATTAATTAACCCATTCGATTGTAAAACATCTGCAGTCCTTTTGATATCATAACCTTCGGGTATTGTAAAACGCAGTGTATTCTCAGTTCCGGTTTGAATAATCTGCATAATCTCATCCATATCCATGCTTGGAGAAAGGTAATAATCGCCTGCTTTGAACCTACCATCCAATTTGTCTAGTTTCGCTTTTAGTTTAAAAAACCGAGAATTCGCTATAACACCGTGAGATTCAAGAATATCCCCTATTCTTTGTGTGCTTGTCCCACTGGGAATAGTTATAGCTATGATAGTTTCATCATTTGGATCAAAGGGCTTGCTTCCCTTTTCCATATAACTCATAAATCCAATAGAACCTACGATTATTACAATTATAAAGGCGACTAATATTTTAAATATTAGTCTTTTCCTTTTTCTTTTACGAGCCATTACTATACACCTTACTGCAATTCAAATTATTCTTTAGCCCTTGACAGATATATTCCTTCTCTTGTATCAATCTGAATGACTTCTCCTGCTTCTATAAAAATGGGAACCTGAATAACTGCTCCGGTTTCCACTGTGGCAGCTTTAGTTACGTTGGTTGCTGTATCTCCTCTAACACCGGGTTCAGTTTCGATAACTTTTAGGTTTACAAAGTTGGGTGGCTCAACTAAAAATGCATTTCCTTTATAGAATTTTATGGTGGCGATATCATTTTCTCTGAGATAGAGCATTGCATCTTCTACTTGATCTTTCATCAACGGGATCTGTTCATAGGTATCCTGATCCATAAAGTAGTAGAGTTCGCCATCATTGTAAAGATATTGCATCTGCTTTGTCTCTATATGAGCTCTAGGAAATTTATCGTTGGGGTTAAAAGCTTCCTCTTTAGTAGCGCCTGTCAAGATATTTTTATACTTAGTTCTTACGAAAGCTGCACCCTTACCTGGTTTTACATGTTGAAAGTCTAGTATTACGTAAGGTTCGCCATTTATTTCAAATGTATTGCCCTTTTTAAAATCGCTTGCACTTATCATTTTTATATAACCTCCGTTAGAATTTAAATAATAATTAGTTCTTTATTTGATCTGACCCTATTGATTATACTAGATGATGTTATGATTGCCAAGTCTTCTATTCTTACACCGAATTTCTTAGGTAAATATATTCCCGGCTCAATTGTTATTACCGCATTTTCTACTAAAATGTCATCACTCGTAGGATTCAATGTGGGTGCCTCATGAACTTCCAAACCCACTCCATGTCCTGTGCCGTGTCCAAATTCTCCACCAAATCCAGCATCGCTTATAAAGTCTCTAACTAATTTGTCCAACTCTTTGCAGGATAATCCGGCTCGTGCAGCCTTACATCCAGTTTTTTGAGCCTCTAAAACAATATTATAAATTTCTCTTTGTTCTTCAGATATATTTCCTATTGCAACAGTTCTAGTCATATCTGAACAGTAACCATCAACAACGCAACCAAAGTCTAAGGTTACTAATTCCCCTCTTTTCAATAGTTTTTCAGAAGGCTGCCCATGGGGTAGTGATGTTCTTACACCTGAGACACAAATTGTATCAAAAGCAAGCCTTTCTGCCCCATTTTTCTTTAAAAACATCTCTATTTCAAGTGCAATCTCTAGCTCAGAAATCCCTGGCCTTAGGTAGTTTAATATATGCTCAAAGCAAAGATCATTTAAAGAAGCCGCTTTACTGATTGCAGTAAGTTCGTTTTCATCCTTTACTGTTCTAATCTCTTCAATAATCCCGTCTCCGCTTATTAAAGAAGATTCAACCGAATTTTTTAACTCTTTATAAAAATTAAGGGTTACAGTCTTTTCTTCTAAGGCTAATTTGCTTGGTGCTAATTCTTGTAAGAAATTAAACACCGTATATTCATTATTAATTAACACTACTTCAAAAGAACCCGATAAATCATTAGCCGCTTCAACATAGCGAAAATCAGTCAAAAGATAGCTCTTTTCATCAGTAATGACTATATAACAGTTTGAAGATTTTAGCCCAAAGAGATAGTATTGATTCTCTTTTTTCGAGACTAATAGGGCAGGTATATCTTTTGATCTCAATAATGACCTAACTTTATCAATCCTATGATCCATTTGGGTTAACCTTAATAACTTCACCAAGTATTTGATATACATCTGATACAAGCCTTGTAAATGCATATTCGGCTTGCAGATACTGTGCAGCTAGAGGATCCCTTAATAAAATCTCATAAAGATTTTGTATCTGCTCCATCATATCTGATTCTGGTTCTTTTCCAAGTATCGTTTGTGTTTGGATTTCAAACTGTTTTTGTTGAAAATCATTGATGCTTTCTGCAAGCTCTTCATTTTCGGATACTCTATCCTTTAGCTGCATATAGTTTCTGTATTCAGGTGATTCTTTTAAAGCTTTGGCCAATGCATGAGCCTCATCATACACATTCATTTCTATACCTCCATAAATATAGGAAGAATTACCGGATTACGCTTTGTACAGCAGTAAATATAGTCTTGTAATTCACTGCGGAGTGCACTTTTCATTGCTGCCCAATCTTTTATACCATCTTTGTAGCATTTATCCAAACATTTTTTTGCTACATTTCTTGCAGACTCTATCAGGTCTTCGGATTCACGTACATAGACGAAACCTCTGGAGATAATATCAGGACCAGAACTTATCTGTCCTGATGCTTTATCAATAGCAGCCACCACAATTATCAAACCACTTTCCGATAGAAGTTTTCTATCTCGCAGTACTATGTTTCCTACATCCCCCACTCCGAGGCCATCAACTAGCACTGCAGAGCTTGGTACAGTTTCATTTAATTTAGTTGCCTGGTCTTTTCTCAAAGAGATAATATCTCCATTTCCTAATATGAATATATTATCTTTTTCCATCCCTAAACTTTCAGCTATCATAGCATGTCTTCTAAGATGCCTGTATTCGCCGTGAATAGGAATGAAATATTTAGGCTTGATGAGTGTATGCAATAGTTTAAGTTCCTCTTCGCAAGCATGGCCTGATACGTGTATATCTGCAATATCATTGTAAATTACTTCAGCCCCTTTTTCAAAGAGCTTATTGACTACATTCGATACAGTTTTTTCATTCCCTGGCACTGGTGATGATGATAGTATTACAACGTCACCTTTTTTAATTTGTACGGCTTTATGATCATTAGTAGCCATCCTCGAAAGAGCCGACATGGGTTCTCCTTGGCTACCTGTAGTTATAATAACTAGCTCAGAATCTTTAATGTTTTTAGTCTTATTAATATCAACCAAAACATTTGGAGGTATCTTTAGATAACCTATATCACTGGCAAGTTTTACTACATTTACCATGCTTCTACCTGATATTGATACCCTGCGGTTAAACTTAACAGCCGTATCAATAATTTTCTGAACTCTATGGATGTTTGAAGAGAAAGTTGCAGTAATAATCCTGGAATCATGGTAATCCCTAAAGATGTTCTCAAGTGTTATCCCAACTGTTCTTTCTGATGGAGTATAACCCGGCCTTTCTGAGTTAGTGCTATCTGCCAACATCAGGAGTACTCCCTTTTGTCCTATTTTAGCTAACCTATGAAAGTCCATAGGTTCACCATCCAAGGGAGTATAGTCGACTTTGAAGTCCCCTGAATGAAATATTAAACCAACAGGAGTATCAATAGCTAAGCAGATAGCATCAGCTATTGAGTGGGTTGTTCTGATAGCTTCCACTTTAAACTCGCCGATTCTTACGGTCTGTCCTGGCTTAATAGTATTTAATTTAGCTTTTAACCCATGTTCTTTTAATTTATTCCCTACAAGACCAAGGGTCAATTTTGTCCCATATATAGGTACATCCAACTCTTTTAACAAGTAAGGGATAGAACCTATATGATCCTCATGTCCGTGGGTTAGGATCATACCCTTCACTTTTTCCCTGTTCCTTAGTATATAGGTGAAATCGGGAATAACTATGTCAATCCCAAACATTTCATCATCAGGGAAAGATAAACCACAGTCTACAATCATTATGTCATTTTTGTACTCAAATGCGGTTAAATTCTTCCCGACCTCATTTAACCCACCTAAGGAATCAGTTTTAGACTTTGGTCATCCTTTTTATTCACTTTTTGTTTCAATATATCTTTTTCCTTTCTTACTTAACTACAATATTTACAAGTTTGTCAGGCACTGGGATAATCTTAATAATCTCCTTTCCTTCCAGTAACACCTTGACTTTTTCATTTTCCATTACCTTTTCTAAGAATTCATCCTTTGATAATCCGCTCGTAACATATGTTTTTTCCTTAACTTTTCCGTTAATTTGAATTACTATCTCTATTTCATCCCTTACTAGGGCATCTTCATCATATTTCGGCCAATTTTCAAAATATAAGGATTGTTCATTACCTAAATGCTGCCACATCTCTTCACATATATGAGGTGTAAATGGCGACAACATTAATACCAAGCATTTCACACTATGCTTTAGCAAGTTTAAATTGAGATTTTCAAGTGATTTATATCGGTACAGCTCGTTAACTAAAACCATAATTGCAGATATGGCTGTATTGAAGTTAAAGCGAGTACCCATATCTTCTGTTGCTTTCTTTATAGTGCTGTTTAATACATATGACAATTCCTTATCATCAGTATTCTTTATCTCGTAGTTATCAGAAGCACCCTTAATTAAATCTGCTAATTCGTAAACAAGTCTATAGACTCTGTTTAAGAATCTAAAGCTCCCTTCGACTCCTGCATCTGACCATTCAAGCTCCTTTTCTGGAGGTGAGGCAAACAGTATGAAGAGCCTTGCTGTATCTGCACCATATTTATCTATTATATCCTCAGGACTCACTACATTTCCTTTAGATTTTGACATTTTGCTACCGTCTTTTAAAACCATACCCTGAGTCAACAGATTGGTAAAAGGTTCCTGGCTAGGAGCATATCCTATATCAAAAAGGAATTTATTAAAGAATCTGGCATATAGCAAGTGTAAAATAGCATGCTCTACCCCACCAATATATTGATCCACTGGCATCCAATATTCAGCCTTTAACTTGTCCCATATCTCTTCGTCATTTTTAGCATCCACATACCTTAGGTAATACCAGGAAGAATCTAAAAATGTATCCATCGTATCTGTCTCCCTTGTACCTTTACCACCGCATTTTGGACAGATAGTGTATTTAAAAGATTTACTTGTGGTTAACGGAGAATCTCCTTTAGCTGTAAAAACAACATCAGTGGGTAATAGAACTGGTAAATTTTCAATCTTCTCGGGAACCCAACCACATGATTCGCAGAAAATCATAGGTATAGGTGTACCCCAGTAACGCTGTCTTGAAATCAGCCAATCTCTTAATTTGTAATTTACAGTTCTCTTGCCAAGATTTTTCTCCTCTAAATATTCGATAAACTTATCAATTGCCTCAATATTATTCAAGCCATTAAATTCGCCCGAATTAATCATCTTACCTTCTGCAACAAAGGCTTCTTTTAAATTATATAAATCTATTTCTGGATCCTCTGGATCAACCACAGGGATAATATCTATGCCATACTTTACAGCAAATTCAAAGTCTCGTTGGTCGTGGGCAGGAACAGCCATTATAGCTCCTGTACCATAATCCATAAGGACATAGTTTGCAATATAAATCGGTACTTCCTTACTATTCATCGGATTTATTGCATAATGGCCGATAAATAGTCCTTCTTTATCATATTTGCCTGAAGTTCTATCTAAATCACTAAGATGCTGTAATTTATCTAAAAAGGTATCAACATCTTTCTCAAATTCAGTATCCCTTGTGAGCTCTTTCACATAAGGATGCTCTGGTGCCAATACCATATAGGTGACACCAAATAGGGTATCGGGTCTGGTTGTAAAGACCTCCATTATTCTATCAGTTCCTGCTATTTTGAAATCAACGTTTGCACCAATACTTTTGCCAATCCAATTTTCCTGCATTATTTTAACTTTATTTGGCCAGCCCTCAAGTAGTTTTAAATCATCTAGCAAACGTTCAGCATAATCTGTAATTTTCAGATACCATTGCTCAAGGTCTTTTTTTCCTACAGGAGTACTGCAGCGTTCACACTGGCCATCTACTACCTGCTCATTTGCCAATACTGTATTACAGGATGGACACCAGTTAACAGGATTTTGTTTCTTGTAGGCCAAACCATTATTGAAGAATTGTATAAAAATCCATTGCATCCATTTATAGTAATCAGGATGGCAAGTTGCCACTTCTCTATCCCAGTCATAGCTGAATCCCAAAGATTTTAGTTGGCTACGCATTTCACTAATATTGTCCCAGGTCCATTTATTTGGATGTATATTGTTCTTAATAGCTGCATTTTCAGCAGGTAATCCAAAAGAATCCCATCCCATAGGGTGAAGTACATTCTTACCCCTCATAGTATAGTACCTTGCCATAACATCTCCTATGGAGTAGTTTCTAACATGTCCCATATGAAGTTTCCCTGAAGGATAGGGGAACATTTCAAGTAAATAAAATTTTTCTTTTTCTTGGTCAATATCAGTCTTAAATATCTTTCTTTCTTCCCAATATTTTTGCCATTTTTCTTCGATAGTTTTAAAATCATATTTTTGTTGCATAAATTATTTCCTCCGTGTGCCCGTCTTCTTAAGTTTATATATCTAAATCCAAAGTTTTGCAATCAGACCATATCTTTTCAATATTGTATCTGTTTCTCTCTTCTTCAGTAAAAATATTTACGATAATATCACCGTAATCTAACAGTATCCATCCAGATTCTTTTTTCCCTTCCACATTGCGTGGATCTACACCGTCCTCTACCAGCTGCTTTATAACCTCTGTAGTTAAAGTGCCAGCTTGAATATGGGTTCTGCCAGAGGCAACTATTAGATAATCTGCAAACGATGATTTTTCTGAAACGTCAATCACCACTATATCAATTGCTTTCTTATCATCCAATATTTTTGCAATCTTTAAGGCGATTTCTTTATTGTTCATTTAATCTCCTTTCTTTTGCCATTAAATCATACTTTGCCAAAATGCTGTCCCGATCAAGGTATGACCCATGGCGAGTAATATAATCTATGGTGTTTTCCAACGCTTTAATACATGCCTCATTTAAATCTCTATAAGCAATATTACGCAGATTCTCAACCCCCGGAAATGATCTTCCTGGCTCAATTACATCTGCAATAAATATTATTTTTTCTAAAAGTGACATACCCGCTCGCCCTGTTGTATGGTAGCTAACCGAGTTAATAATATCGGTATCAACAATACCGAAGTCTCTTTTTATTATCTCTGCCGCTATTTTTGCATGAGATAAATTTCTGTTACCAATATATGAAGTGTCTAGATTGAACTCCTTAACATAATTATCTAACACTTCTTGAGGTTTATCCCGTACCATATCGTGACACAAGGCTGCCAGCTCGGCTTTCCTCCAATTAGCTTCATAATGCTTAGCCAAGGCAACAGCTTCAGACACTACTCCATAAGTATGTTGTTTACGTCTATTTGATAATTCCCGTTCAATATATTCAATGAGCAAATCCTTTTGCGCGTTCGCCATAATCATAATATTATATCATCTATTGTTAATACAAACAAGTTATTGATATAGCCCGTTTTCATAGATGTATTCCTCAACATGCTCGGGCACCAGATATTTTATACTCCTGCCCTCACGAATGCGATTCTTTATATCTGTTGAAGATATATCTATTTTAGGCATATCAATTTTATAAATCCTTGAACCATATTCCTTAGATAACTTTTCACTTAAACTATCGACTTCCACTTCCTTATCCCCAGGCCTTGAGCCTATTATTATAGGAAAATTTCTTAAAATCTTTTCAGACTCAAACCATTTCTCAATAGATAAAAAAGAGTCTGTTCCACAAATAAAATAGATTTCTGTATCGTCACCCAATTCCTTTTTACAAGCATAAAGCGTATAATAAGTATATGAAATTTCGGATCCTTCAAGTTCGATTCTAGAAGAGCTAAAGCCCGTATTGCCTGCTATTGCAGCCAGAACCATCTTATATCTATCTTCACCTGGAGCTGACTTTATGTTTTGTTTAAACGGTGAAGTTTTAGCAGGTATGAAAATTATCTGTGATAATCCCAAAAAATCCCTAGCTTGCTCTGCCAATATCAGATGGCCATAATGAATAGGATCAAAACTACCTCCCATTAAACCAATCTTCTTCATATCTTATTCCTTAATCGTAGTTATTTTCAGTTCATCCAAGAGTTCCTCTGAAGCCTCAGACGGAGCTCCGCTCATCATACACATTGCAGCTTGATTTTTAGGAAACGCGATGACTTCCCTAATGCTCTTTTCCTTGCATAAAAGCATCGCCATCCTATCTAAACCATAAGCTAATCCGCCGTGGGGTGGAGTCCCATATTTAAAAGCTTCTAACAAGAAACCGAATTTACTGTCTATCTCCTCGTCAGAAAGCCCTAAAGTACTGAAGATCTTTTTCTGGAGATCTTTATCGTGAATTCTTATACTGCCTCCACCTAGTTCTACCCCGTTTAAAACAATGTCATAAGCCTTAGCCTTGACCATTGTAGGATCACTGTCAAGAAGATCAGTGTCTTGGTCCTTTGGTGATGTAAATGGATGGTGCATTGAATTGTATCTGCCCTCTTCTTCATCATACTCAAAAAGTGGAAAATCTAAAACCCATAACAGATTGTACTTTGTATTATCCAAAAGACCCAGTCTTTGAGCTATCTCACGCCTTAAAAATCCAAGGCTGTCAAATACAATCTTTTTGGGGCCGGCAACTATTAAAATTAAATCATTCGCTTTAGCATTAAAAGCATCAGCTATTGTCTTTAAAGTCTCTTCATCTATAAATTTGCCAAAAGACGATTTTATTTCATTTTCTTCAACTCTCATCCAGGCCAAACCCTTTGCCCCATATACCTTTATCTCATCCTGCAATTTGTCAAGATCCTTACGACTGAATCGATCATTATAGCCATTTATATTAATTCCACGTACATCTCCCCCTGAATCAATTGCACTTGAGAATACTTTAAAACCACAATCCTTAACAATTTCGTTTAATGACTGCAATTCAAATCCAAATCGGGTATCAGGCTTGTCTGATCCATAACGCTCCATCGCTTCATCATAACTTAATCTTGGCAAAGGAAGTTTAATTTCAACATCCATTAACTCTTTAAAGAGTTGTTGTAAATATCTTTCTTGTAGCTCCAAAACATCATCTATATCAACGAAAGACATTTCTAGATCAATCTGTGTGAATTCGGGCTGCCTGTCAGCACGTAGGTCCTCGTCTCTAAAACATTTTACAATTTGAAAATACCTGTCAACCCCTGAGACCATCAGTATCTGTTTGAACATCTGAGGCGATTGAGGAAGGGCATAAAACATTCCTTGATTGACCCTACTTGGTACAAGATAATCCCTGGCACCTTCAGGAGTAGGTTTGATTAACATAGGAGTCTCTATCTCTACGAAACCCTCTTTATCAAAGAAGTCACGTGTTAATTTCATCATGTTGTGGCGGAACATTAAATTCTTCTGCATTCTATTTTTTCTAAGATCTAAATACCTATATTTTAACCTTAAATTCTCGGACACATCATCGTCATCTTTTATATAGATTGGAGGTGTTTCTGATTCGGAGTAAATTACTAAATCATCAACGAATATCTCTATATCTCCTGTTGCGATCTGTTCATTTTTCGATTCTCTTTCTTTTACCTGACCTTTAATGCCAATAACATATTCACTTTTTAATCTGTCGGCCGTTTCAAACAGTTTTTGCGGAACATCCTGGTTAAATACTATCTGAACAATCCCCGTTTTATCGCGTAAATCGCAGAATATCAACCCTCCCAGGTTTCTCTTTCTCTGTATCCAGCCATTTAATACAACAGTGTTACCTATGTGAGATTTATTCAACTCTCCGCACATATTCGTTCTCTTTAAAACCTTAGCCACTATACATCCTCCTCAATTGCAAATATGCCATCTCTTTTTCTTTCTATCATATCATCGATTCGTTCTATATATATTTCATAATTCGATACATTTGGTATCCTCTTTATACGGTTTTCTTCTGGATACCATACCTTACTTATTCCACCTGCTCCTAAAGCAACAATTGTCTGATTATCCTCTATAGTTCTAATATTAAACAAACATTCTTTTGCAGGCAATGAGTATCCTACATTTTCAAAGTTACCCGCCATCTGTTTTTGTCTATATAAATAGTATGGCCTATAGCCTGAATCATCTAACAGGTCGCTACCATTATCAAGCATGGTCCTGACTTTATTGCCCTTATTGTAGCTATACTCCTCATTTTCTTCTTTTAACTTTGATGCGCGTTTTACCGCTAAAGTATGAACGGTAATATTCTCTGGTCTTAATCTAATTATTCCCCTCAAACTGTCTATAAAATCCATGGGGCTCTCTCCAGGCAATCCTGCAATTAAATCCGCATTAATAACATCAAAGCCAACCTTTTCTGCTATTTTAAATGCCTGTATTATATCAGAGGGTTTATGGTTACGCCCTATACGCTTAAGAGTATCTTCTTTCATAGACTGAGGGTTGATGCATATACGTCCTACGCCGAAATCTTTAATAATTTTTAACTTATCGTACGTAATGGTATCAGGCCTTCCAGCTTCAACTGTAAACTCCTTTAGTTTGCTTGTGTCTATAGACTTTAATAATAACTCAATAAGCTCTTTTAAATCAGTATCTGATAGTATTGTGGGAGTCCCTCCTCCTATATATAACGATTCAGGATACCAGCCTTTATTCAAAAGTTCCCTGCTGACATATTCTATTTCTTTATATAGAGCCTTCAAATAGTCTTTTATGGTTGCTTCATTTGCCTGATTTGAAGGAAAAGAACAATATATACATCTAGTGGGGCAGAAAGGAATACCAATATAAATAGCGACTGCTTTTTTATCTAAATCGGTAATTACTCTCTGTTGATTTTCCCAGGTCTTTAAAATCAGGTCTGCTTTTGCCTCTGTTGTATAATACTCATTCATAAGAATTTCTTTAGTTCTTTGAATGGAGTTAGTTTTTTTTATTATTTCTCCAGCAAGCTTAACAGGCCTTACGCCTGTTAAAATCCCCCAGTCAGGTTTTAATCCTGTATGTTCTTTTAAAAGATTAAAAATATATCGTTTAGCCTGATTTTTATCGTCTATATCATCCGGAATACGTATCAGTTTAGAATCTGGTTCATGTGAATCTATTTCTTCATCAACTATCTCGTATGCCGATGAGGGAAGGAACATTCTTACCAGTTCATTTAGCTCATATCTATTTTTTACTCTATTGAAATAGAATTTATACAAATGGATTGTACTCCTTTTCAAAACCTATTGTGGTAGAACCCATATGTCCGGGATATACCTTTGTGTCTTCAGGAAGCACATACAATTTTTCCTGTATTGCTTTTTTCAATGAGTCAAAAGAGGAATAAGGGAAGTCGGTTCTGCCTATTGATTGAGCAAATAATGTATCTCCACTAAATAGTGCTCCATTTACATAGAAGCACATGCCTCCTGGAGTATGCCCTGGAGTAGAAAGACATACAATTTCTAAATCTCCGACCTTTAGTCTATCTTCATCTAATACATATTTATCTACATCTACTGCAATCGCTTTTCCGCATGTCATAATAGAATGGTTTTGTCTTGGATTGTTTAGAATATCTCTTTCAGCTTCATTAGCGACAATTATAGCATCAGGTAAAGCTTCTTTAAAAAATTCGATACCACAAATATGATCGCCATGCCCATGAGTAAGAATAATATATTCTACTTCAATGTCATTTTGCTTAATGTAATTAAGAAGCTCTTTGTCCTTACCACCCGGATCCACTATAAAAGCTTTTTTCGTATTTTCGTCCATTACTAAATAACAGTTTACCTGCAGCGGACCAGTAATAAATTGTTTTATTTGCATTTTTTCACTCCTTATTAAAATGTTTTCTTACTATCTATTAATATTGTTACAGGGCCATCGTTCTTAATATCAACCAGCATTTCTGCCTGGAAGATACCTTCCTCTACCTGGATACCCTTTAATTTACATTGATTAACAAATTCTTTATATATATCAATAGCTTTTTCTGGCCTAGCAGCCTTTGTAAAGCTTGGTCTTTTCCCTTTTCTGCAATCACCATAAAGCGTAAATTGTGAAATCACTAAAATCTCTCCTTCTACATCCTTTAAGGAGAGATTCATCTTCCCTTCACTGTCTTCAAATATCCTGAGACCTACAATTTTTTCTGCCATGTACTCTGCATCTTTGACATCATCTAAGTCTTCTATTCCTAAAAGTACCAAAAGACCTTTTCCAATTGATCCAACTATCTTGCCATCAACTTCAACACTGGATTCTGTAACTCTTTGTACTACTGCTCTCATATTTGCTCCTTAATTACTCGATCTGTATACATCTGCGACTCCCTCTACTGTTCGCAATTTCCTTATTACTTTCTCAAGCTGTCCTGTATTTAATAATGAAAGGGTCATTGTAATATTTGCAATATTTTCTTTATTGCTCTTAGCATTTACCCCTGCTATATGGGCATCTAAATCCTCGCATACTCTAGATATATCTGAGAATAAACCCTTTCTGTCCTCAGCAAGAATATGTATATCTGCATCATAGGACACATTCTGCTTCTGCTTATCCCATTCAACTTTAATAAATCTCTCTTTGTCCAGCTCACTAGCTGATAGGATGTTGATACAATCCGTTCGGTGGATAGATATTCCTCTACCTTTTGTAATAAATCCTATAATATCATCTCCGGGAACAGGATTGCAACATTTTGCAAATCTTATCAGTAAATCATCCATCCCTTCTACAGTAACACCGGTTTGGATTTCTTTTCTATCTCTTTTCTTACCTTCAAGTTTCTTGGCTTCCTTTTCCTTACGCTTGAGTTCTAGCTGTTTGTCCTCGTGATAAAAGCCTAGTAGCATTACAACTACCTTTGATAAAAGTACGCCACCAAAACTAATAGATGTGTATAAATCATCGGCAGAACTAAGGTTTAGATTCTTAGCCGCCTTATTAATCCGTTGGGACCTAATAATCTGGCTTGGTTCATAACCTTTTCTCTTCACATACTTTTCCAGCATCTCTTTGCCTTTATTAATATTTTCGCCTTTATTTTCTTTTTTTAAATATTGTCTAATTTTATTTCTTGCTGCATTGCTCTTTACTATTCTAAGCCAGTCTATGCTTGGTCCCTTACTACTGGCTGAGGTGATGATCTCTACAATCTCACCATTATTTAAAGTGTAGTCCAACGGAACCATCTTTCCGTTGACTTTTGCCCCAACGCACTTAGCTCCAATAGCAGAGTGTATTTTGAAAGCAAAATCTAATGGAGTAGAACCCGCTGGAAGTTCTATAACATCTCCTTTAGGCGTAAAGACGAAAACCTGGTTTGAAAACAGATCAACTTTAAGCGTTTCAACAAATTCTTTAGAATCGCTGAGATCTTTTTGCCACTCTAAAGTCTGCCTGAGCCAGGAAAGTTTATCTTCTTCGTTAGCACTGGAAATACCTTCTTTATACTTCCAGTGGGCTGCAATACCGTATTCCGCAATCTTATGCATTTCCACTGTTCGAATTTGTATTTCAAAAGGATCTCCATTATCACCTATTACTGTGGTATGTAAAGACTGGTATCGGTTTGGTTTAGGCATGGCAATATAGTCTTTAAAGCGTCCAGGTATAGGCTTCCACTTTGTATGAATCATTCCGAGCACAGCATAACAATCCCTAACAGTATCAACTATTATTCTGATTGCAGTAAGATCAAATATCTCATCTAAATGACGATTCTGGTATTTCATCTTCCTATATATGCTGTAGAAATGTTTATTTCTCCCCGTTATTTCATATTTAATATTTAATTTGTCTAGATTATCTTTTATAACTTCAATAACTTTATTTATGTTTTCTTCCCTCTGCTCTTTTTTCATATTGACCTTTTCCACTAGGTCATAGTAAGCTTTGGGATCCAGTTCTTTCAATGCTATATCTTCAAGCTCAAATTTGATAGTATATATCCCTAAACGGCTAGCTAGGGGCGCATAAATTTCTAATGTTTCTTTACACTTCTCTCTAATTTGATTTTCGTCCATATAGTTAATGGTTCTTAGGTTGTGAAGTCTATCTGCTAATTTAATAATTAAAACCCGGATGTCTTTAGACATTGCAAGGAACATTTTTCTTAAATTTTCTGCCTGCCTCTCTTCCTTGCTTTCATATACTAATGAGCCAAGCTTAGTTACGCCGTCCACCAATAAGGCTACTTCTTCTCCGAATTCTTTGC
>JAAYSU010000222.1 GCA_012523915.1 Clostridiales bacterium | reverse complement strand
TTAGGTTATTATTAGAGTAAGCCATCGGTTTTCACTCCTCCTTTGGTTTGCTCGTACTTACCAAATTCGGAGTGGCCGATGGTTTTTCCTTCTTTTTATTTTGCGAACTTAATTATACATGATCATTTTGGACTTGACTCTATAACCTCTCTATTTAATTTGCTTCTGTATTAACATAAAATATGCTCTTATCTGGCTCTAATACTGTGTCGATTCTTGCCAGAAAAGAGCATTTATCAAAAAGCAAAAATAGTTGGTTTTTTACAAATAATTCCTAAACATTTCAAAAATATTAATGACATCATCAAGATTTTCAAGCATTTTAGGAAAATCATGACGTATATCTATAGATGATTCGTGACTTTCAATTTCATAGGTTTTTAATCTTTCATAAAAAGCACTAGCAATTTCACCAGAATAGTTATATTTGACGAGATCATTTTTTAACGTTCCTTTATGCTTATAGGCATATCCCTTATTATCAGCAGAAAAATACATAACATTTATAGATCTGCCTCCTGGGATCGGACACTTTATTCTTATATCTCTTTTACCAGAAGATAAAATGTCATATCCTAGATCAGAAAGATTATCAAAAAATGCATTTATATTTCGTTTTGAAATTTCTGGATTGTTCTCAAGTAACAAGTCTATAAAATCATCTTTTGAAATTCCCCTCATTGAGGTTTTTTGGGGTTTATCGTCTTGATCTCTTGCCTGTTCCACGAATATTTTTCCATCCTCAAACCTGAATGCCATACGTTCAACTATTTCCGTTTTCATTAAAAGTTTTGGTATTACCAGTCTTTTTTCTTCTGGCAACCTGTATACCTCTAACTCCACTAGGGCCAAATCATACAACATATTTGGAGTCGAATTTAAGAAGTCAGTCAGTTCACTAACACCTTCTTGAATACCATCACCCACAATAAGCAAGAGAAATCTAGCATTTGATAGGTTTTTCTTTACCGAATCAACAAAAAAAGCTTCATCTGTATAGTCAAGATGCTTATATTTTACCATTGTTTCAAACAATCCACATTCTTCGTTATTATATCTTCTGTTAAACGCTCTTACGATTTCATCTAAGTTTTCATAGGAAAATTGTTGAACTTCTTTCGCATAATCAATTATCTGAATAACAGCCTCTCTCCTTGCCCATGGATTTCTCCAAAGCTTTGTCTCGACAATGGTTATATAACCGTTAGGACTTATATATAGATTATCTATTCTACCAGCATTTGTTACAACTTCCCTACCGATACAAACTAATGGATAGTATTTTGGATTTATCCCCCTCACAGGTAATAATCCCGGTGCGTTTTGTAGTAAACTTTGCATCCACACCTCTTTGAATTCACCATTACTTAATGGTATTCTCTCTAGCTTTGCGTATTCATTTTCTCCTACTATAAATGGATTTTTTTGCACAAAGTTATTCATCTAATACCCCCCTTTATTACATGGGCCAATAAACCTAAGCAGTTCTTTGCTATCCTTTATCTCTAGAACAACTCTTCAAATCGATTAGCCCTGACCAGCATGGCATTTTCTCTCCCGCCACCTATAGAAATTCTATAAGCTCTTTCATTCTTTTTGCGGCTAATAGTAATAGAATTCTTATCAAGCATGATAAGCTCTTGTATTTGATCCCTGTCGAGTGCTGCAACTTCACTTTCAGCTAAATCTGCCACACCACAAACTAATGCAACAATAAGGTTAAAGCCTTCTTGTATGTATCCTGTAATCTCTTCCTTATCGCTGTCAGTAAGGACGAATGTCCAACTACTATAATCTTGAGTTTTTGTATCTTGTTTATCTCTCCGATATTTCATAAAAAGGCGGCATTCTCCATTATCAGTAGCCAAATCATATACTTGTCTATTCTCATCGCTTTCTAATAGTACAGGTTTTACACCGTTACTCAATAGCATTGATAAAACAGCACCGTAATAGAAGTCTGACACCTTTATTTTAGACATTGGAACTCCCCCTTATCTATTCTGTTTTATGATTTATGCATATAAAAAATCGTGCTTACTAATCTCTAAATGCATAATCAGCTCTTAAGAAAATCTTATAATCACTAGTCTTAATATCATATCTCTGTAACATTTTTTGGATTGTGTTTCTGATTTGGTTGGCATTCATATTGGTCATAACATAAAGATTGGTACCTGGGACCTTTGCTGGTGCGCGTATGAGTTCTGGATCTTTGCAAAAGTATTGTACTTTTCTACCATTAATACTATCATCATCTACAAATGAGTTAAAAAGTTTCACATCTCTCGATGCTAAAACTGCACAAGTCTGTACAAAAACATCTTTCCAACTTCTAGCTGGATAGCGTTTGCCGAACATTTCAAATCCTGCAGGACGTTTATGTGTATAATCATCATATAGAGTATAAGGTATGTTAGAGTCAACTTTTAATAAATCAGTATCCGACGTTTCAATACTATCGATTTCTAAATCATCATTTTCTACAACAGTTTCTAAGATTTGCTCATCTGGTTCTAATGCATTAGAATAGAAGTCTAACTTGTCCTGAATGCCATCAATCATTGACAATAAATCAGTCAGCATCCTAATTTTCTCAATGTTTCTCTGATTAAAAGCAGTATCAAATGATTTTTTAATACTCGATACAGTCCCACTTATAGACTGGTTCAACAAATCGATACACTCTTGGATTTCTAATGCATCGTCAGGAAATTCATTGCACAAAAATTTAATAAATTCTTCCATAAGGCACCCCCCTTATTCATCTTAATCTGGATAACACCCATACCTACAATAACAAACGCAAGCTACCGTTTCCACCATGCCAATTATGCAGTGATTTCGCTGTTCTTGTTTATTTCATCTACAATTTCCATTATTCTCTTTATATCATCATTATTTTCCCGAAATAATGTTGCAATACTGCCAAGCTGTCTAAAAGGCTCGCCTACTAAAACGGATTTATCTTCTAGCATCCCGTTCTTTACAATATAGTCTATTATCAGACTTACAAACCTAATCTGGTTCAAATTAAGCTTCTCTTCACTTAAGAACTCACTGAACGCTTCATTGGCTGCCTGCCTGTCCAGTCCCACTACCCTTCTAACAAGCTTTGTAATAGGGGTATCGCCATACTCCCTCTCGTAATCGTCCTTACTCCCTAAATCTTCCCATAATATTTTCTCAAGCTGTTTAACGTCTGCTTTAGTTAGCTTTTTATTATTCCTTAACTTGTAGATTGCCATTTGATTTTGATGTTCTTTTAGGTAATGCTCTACCTTCTTTTTGTAATTCTTTAGATTATTAACGGTAAATATGGGCCGTCCTTCTTTTACTTCTATGATAGAATCCTTAAAATCTGTATAGTATATTTTCTGGTTGGCTTTATCCAGGTGTATTAAAAGTTCCCTTAAGGCTTCCCTAACTACCTCCAGCTGAAATATATCTACATCTTCCCAGAATTCTTCTGTTTGTAATTTTTCTATTATATGAAGCTTTTCTCTGACTTCGGGAATATTTGTCTTTTTAGATAGGGCGTCAGCTGTGTTTATTACATTTTTAATGGGTGTTGTAGCATTCCTATTCTGAAGGTACGCCAAATCTATGGTATAGATTAAATAATCGAACCTTTTTGCCAGTTCATTATCCTGAAAATTCTCTATGAGGGGGGCTATATGCTCTTTAATCTCCGATACTGCTAGAATATCCAAGCTGTTCCAGGAATCTTTATTTCTATACTTCTCTACATACTTAAAATGCATTCTTACTCTGAAACTATCATCATTAAGACTTCGGACACTAGACAATAAGTCTTTTACAACATCTTCTCTGTATTTTATATACTCGTCTGTCTTATACTTAACATCCTGCAGCTCCCTTATAATGTCCACTTTTAGATTAAATATTCTCTCGGTAAGGGACTTTTGTATCCCACCTTCCATGGGCCTTGCCTCTACTCTAAAGAACTCAAAATTGTTACAATAGTCAAATATTAAAAATTTCTCCTTATCCTGCCCTATTCCCAATAAATCTTTGCAAAGCCTGGTACCTCTGCCTATCATTTGTCAAAATTTTGATTTGGACCGGACCTTCTTAAAAAATACAAGGTTCAATATCTCAGGAATATCAATACCGGTATCTAGCATATCCACTGATACTGCAACCTGAGGCATCCTATCCTTAGTGCTAAAATCATCAATTAGTGTGTCAGCATAGTTAATACTATAATCTATCTGCTTTATAAAGTGACTTCCATATTCCGGATGCCTTTTGCTAAATCTCTCTACGATGGCTTTTGCATGAAGGGTATTGTTAGCAAAGATTATGGTTTTGCCTAGTTTGTCCCCTCCTTCAATTTTAAGTCCTTGATCAAGTAGATTTTCTATAACCATATCTATGGTATTGGCGTTAAACAGCCACTCATTTATGGCATTTTTCTCAATCTTGTCATCAACCTTTTCATCATCTTCAAAGGTCGCTTCAAACTCCTCCTTCTCTTCATCAGTCAAATCATCATAATGGATTCCTTCTTCCATTATCTTTGTCTTATACTCAAGGGTGGTATAATCAACTAGATATCCTTCCTCCACAGCTCTTTCAAGTTCATAGGCATAGGTAGGTACTCCGTTTTCCAGTTCAAATACGCTGTAGGTGTTCCTATCAATATCATCTTTAGGGGTTGCCGTTAAGCCTATGAGCATTGCATCGAAATAAGAGAATATATCCTGATACTTTTTATAGATGCTTCTATGGCTTTCATCTATAATAATCAGATCAAAATGTCCAGGGGTAAAAAGCTTTCTACCATCATCAGTTTTAGTCTCATCTATGGCATTCATCATGGTTGGATAGGTAGAGAATATCATTCTGGATTGACTGGCTTCTTCTTTTTCTCTTCTATCCAGTAGATTACATAGGGATAGATTAGGAAGCAGCTTACTAAAGTTGTTTTTTGCCTGCCTTACCAATGTTACCCTATCAGCGAGAAATAGGATGTTTTTTATATAGTTATGTCTTGTTAAGACGTCAACAATGGATATTGCTGTCCTGGTCTTTCCGCTTCCCGTTGCCATAACAAGAAGCATTTTTCTTTGCCTGTTTTCTATAGCTTCACAAACCTCTGTTATAGCTACTTTTTGGTAGGTTCTGTCGGTTATATCATCATTAATGTCTATCTTCCTCAAAGGCTTTTTGATCTTTCTTCGATCAACCAATAGCTGAAGCTCGTCTTTTGTATATATTCCAAATACTCTTCTTGTTGGATAACCTTCATAATCATCCGTCAGGAATATTTCAAACCCATTGGTTGTGAATATTATAGGCCTTTGACCATACTCATTCTCAAGACAGTCTGCATATAGTTTTGCCTGCTGAGAACCAACAATTGGGTCAACACTTGCCTTTTTGGCTTCAACAACTGCCAAAGGCTTTCCATTATCTCCATATAGGACATAGTCTACATACCCTGTCCCAGAAGCATTTGGCATGCCATAAACTTCCACTTCCTCCCTACAATCTACCCCAATATTCCAGCCGGCAAGTTTTAACTCAATATCTATATATTTTTTCAGTGTCGCTTCTTCACTTATCTCATCAACAACAAAGTCATAATGTTCATAAGCGGAAATCCTCTTATCTGTTAGTACCCTTCTTAATCCTTCATTCTCCTTACGGATTTCCTCTAACCGTCTATCCTTTGCACTTAATCTGTCATATAGGTCCTGAAGTTCTTTGGGACGTACCCGCTTTTCCTCACCCTTATCAACCAGTATTGATTCGTCAAAATCCTTGCAGGTATATTCCTCTGAATAGCAGTAATCTATCCACCTTATGAACTCATGAAGATTCCTTAAGGCTAAAACCGCTTCATCTCTCTTTACCATTGCATTAGTATGAACTGCAGTATTTCCAAGTTTTGTTATATATTTTAGAAGTGGAAACAGCTTCGGCTCTATTATCTGCCTGAAGGTTGGTTCATGAATTAAACTGGACAGGTTGTCTTGATAAGGAACGGTCAGTTCCTCATCAAAACTATATACCCACTTAACTGCTAATTCCAAGGCTCGTCTTGTAAGAATAGCACAGGTAGCAGGAGATATAATTAAGCTTTTCTCCGCTTCTATTGCACTTTCTGCAAAGCTGTTATATTGCGGCTTGCTCTTAAGGAAGTCAAAGTTCGTAAACATAATTTTCACCCCCTGAACTAGCAATCTATCAAAATAGTTCTCCTCTAAATGCCTTCTGTATTAGAGAATTAAAGTTTTCCTCCATCAAAGACAAGCTTTTCTCCAAAAGTTGTTTTTGCTCCTCTATTTTTTGGACTTTTTCAGCGAATTCGTTTTGTAGTTCTAGAGGAGGTAAAGGTAGCATTAACTCCTCTCCATACTGTTTTGCATTAATGTTTGGTTGAGCTACAATTTTCTGTTTTAGTTCTATCCATTTTTTATATCTATTTGTTTTAGTAAATCTAAATACATATTCTGGATTTATCTTTGTAGTATCGGGTTTGAATCTAACAAGATATCCAGCAAATATGCAGTAACCATCTTTGCTTGAATATTTATATGTTTTTCCTACAGTTGCTCCAGTCCGAGCAAATAAAATATCTCCTTCTTCTAAAACATATTTAGAAAAATTCTTTTCGTTGCTTGGAGATACTTTCTGCTCATTTAGTCTTCCATCATCTTTAATATCAGTTATCCTTATATATCTTGGCATTCCCTCAATATATTGAGTAGCTGATGCTCCTGAACCATACTCTCCTTTACCTAAACATATATCTTTTAATGATACATTACTCCAATTACTATCGTTTTTAAGAAACATATCATAAAACAAACTCTCA
>JAAYSU010000221.1 GCA_012523915.1 Clostridiales bacterium | reverse complement strand
ATTAAAGGTTTCTTTTATCGGTAAAATTTCACCATTTGAATAAGTAACCTTGATATCATTCCATCCGTTAATATTTATTTCTTCTATGTCACTACGAAAAATATACTTGGTTAGAAATGAATACTCTGCCATTTCTGAGTATAGGGTTTCTACCAACTCATCTAGGTTCATATCTTCAACCGCTAATGAATAGTCCATCAGATACTTGGTGATGTAGGACTTCATCTGGTCTTTTTGATTTTCGCTGTCATGAGATATTAAAATTGCATATTTCCCTGATATATATTCCTGCACCTCGTGAAGGATATCAGAAAAATCCCGGATATTCTTTGCTGAATCTAAATACACGTCACTCATCTATGCATCACTCCCTTTTTTGAGAAAACCCATTTTAAGATGCTTTTCCTTCTTCTTTTCTTTTTTCACATGATTATCTTTAGCAAAGAACAATGTATCCATAAGGCTTTGAAGTTGCTTATTGTATCCCTCGCTCCTTTTATCTGTTAATGTTTCAAAGAGCCTTGCTTCAAGTACTTGTCGCTCAAGTTCCTCACTATAATCCAGTTCATTCTGAATACCACCAAAACGATTACCGACAATATCTTTAGGCATTTCTGCTTTCACATTGGATAATACCTTAATATGATTTTCCACATTGTATTTTCTCAATTATATTATGAAGACTTAAAAGCATCTCCACATCTTGATATAGAACTTAGAATGGAGTGTGAAAACCTAATTCTTAACTGTGAATATGATTCTGCAATTAGGAAAGCTTTTATAGTCCTAAAAGAAAGAGCTGTAAAAAAATTTGATTTACCCAATAATATCGATGGTGATGTTCTTGTAAAGAAACTATTTGCTCCTGAAAGTGGTTTAATTCTGATAGATGATGATTTAAAAAAACGTCGAGAATTTATGAATTACTGCACAGGTTTATTTGGATATTTTAGAAATTCGTTTGCACATAATTTAGTAGACGATCCTGAGTTTGTCGTTGAAACAGTAATTTCTTCAATTAATATGTTACTAAAAATACTAGAAAATCAATCTAAGTACAGATAAATATATATGGTTACTTAATAACTCAATCTTAAAAAACACTAAAAAACCCTAGACTCAAACTGAATCTAGGGCATTTTACTTTCCGAATTTCTATATTTGAATTTAAAATCTACGGTTAACTGACATATTACTTCGTACCAGAAAATATTATTTGATTACCTTTATAGTTGATATTGAATTGCCCCACCATCTACCTTACCAAGGCAACACTGCTAATGATCTAAATAATTTACTTGTCTGTTAATATCAAAAACGGGAACCTCAATTTTCTCAAGGTTCCCGTCATAATTAGGTTTTATAATCTCTCATATCACTATTATCTCTGAAAAAATGAGTCAAAATGGAGTCAAAATCACTTTCAATACCTCACAAATCCAGTAAAATCAAGGGTTGTAGCGTTTGTAATCGTCATTCCCACTCAATAGTAGCAGGGGGTTTAGGAGTTACATCATACATAACACGATTTACCCCATCTACTTCTTCAATAATCCGTAGTGTAATCTTATTTAACAATGAATATGGTAATTCTGCAATGCTAGCTTCCATAGCATCACTGCTTAACACTGCACGCAGGACTATTGCCTGCTCATAGGTTCTCTTTCCCTTTACTACACCCACGGATTTACTGCCTGGACATACGGTAAAGTATTGCCAAATGCTTTGATCCAGACCTGCTTTTTTAATTTCTTCCCTAAATATCGCATCGGATTTTCTTACTATTTCTACCTTTTCTCTTGTTATTGCCCCAACTACCCTGACCCCAAGACCAGGACCCGGGAAAGGCTGCCTCCAAACTTGTTCTTCTGGTAGCCCTAATGCTTCACCTATTTCACGAACTTCATCTTTATAGAGCCATTTAAGTGGTTCCACAAGTTCAAAATCAAAATCTTCGGGTAATCCGCCTACATTGTGGTGTGATTTTACTACACCCTTATCTGATTTACTTTCTATGATGTCTGGGTAGATAGTCCCTTGCGCAAGATAATCAATTTTTCCTAATTTCTTTGATTCATCCTCAAATACTCGAATGAACTCCTCACCTATTATTTTTCTTTTCTTCTCAGGATCTTCAACACCCGCAAGCTTATCAAGGAATCTATCGGTTGCATCAATTGAAATGAGTTTCATGTTAAACTGTTTGCCGAAGATTTCATTTACTAATTCCGGCTCTCCTTCTCTCATTAGACCCGTATTTACAAACATGCAAATCAGCTGATCTCCTACAGCCTTGTGTACTAATGCTGCACAAACCGAACTATCAACTCCACCACTCAAGGCGCAGAGTACTCTTCTGTCACCTACTTGTTCTTTAATCTTTTGGAGCATTACATCTATATACTCGTCCAAACTCCCAGCAAAACCAGTTCTTTTAAATAGTGTTTCTCTTTCCATAATCGTTCTCCATTCCTTACTCTATTAAAAAGGTTCACAATACAACTGAAAGTAACTTTTCGGATAGCTACAGGCGGGGCACTCTTTGGGGACACATTTTGCCCATTCCAAATATCCACAATTTCTACAGTGCCAAACCGCTTCATTTTCCCTAGAAAAAATCTGTCCTGATTCTAAGTCCCATGCTAAGGTTTCAAATCTTGCATCATGATTATTCTCAACCCTGCTGACTCTTTCAAACAGCTCCGCAATTTCATCATATCCTTCTTCCCTTGCTGTTTTAGCATATTCTGGGTACATTGAATTCCATTCATTATTCTCTCCATTTGCCGCTTCCCTGATGTTATCCAATGTAGGTGGAATCTTCCCTCCTACAAGCAACTTAAACCATATTTTCCCGTGTTCTATCTCGTTTCTAGAAGTCTCCTCAAATATATCTCCGACAAGATTATAGCCATCTTCATGGGCTTTTTGAGAATAAATCATGTATTTTGCACCCGATATTAACTCACTTTTCATTGCTGTTTGAAGATTTTGATATGTTTTGCTTTCCTTAAAGTCCATCTAAACCCTCCATAGATTAATAGTTTCTTATTAATCTATGAAGGATTAAATTTCTATGTGATTATATCACAGATGGCAAGGGCAAGACAATTGAAATAACCACCCTTGGGTGGCTATTTTTATTCGTATCTAGTCTTGAAATTTATTTCCCTTGGTGTTTCTTTACTTTCATCCTTCCATACAACCTTGCCTGGTGTTATGCAATTTAGCACAGGACAAACATTGATACATAGGTGACAGCCTACGCATTCATCATTGACAGAAGGTCTTCTCTTATCAAAGTCCCAGTTTATCGCCTGATGGGCAGCATCATAGCATGAAATATAGCATCTTCCACAACCAATACACTTTTCATGATCTATATCTACAATTATTTTAAAGTCCCTATCTAACTCTTCAGCAGGTACTATATTTGGTAAGGCCAATCCTACCATCTCTTCAACTTTTTTAAAGCCCTGCTCTTCCATATAATAAGATAGGCCGCTGATCATATCCGATACAATCCTATATCCATACTGCATTACAGCGGTAGTAACCTGAACATTATGGCAACCGACTAGAATGTACTCTAAAGCATCTCTCCAGGTCTCTATACCACCAATTCCACTCATCTGAATATCCTTTAATAGTGGATGCTGTTTCATCTGAGTTATAAACCTAAGCCCAATCGGTCTTACGGCCGCACCAGAATAACCTGATATAGATGATTTGCCATTTACGACAGGCATTGCAGTCATAAATTCCAGATCTATATTTGTAATAGCTTTTATAGTATTTATGGCGGAAACTCCTTTCGCTCCCCCTTCTATGGCTGCAATAGCAGGAATCTCCATATTTCCAATATTCGGTGTCATCTTTGCAATAACAGGCAAATCCGTTTCCTTTGATACTGCCCTTGAATAATCCCTAACCAAATCTGGATTCTGTCCTACATCAGATCCCATGGCATGGCTTGTCATCTGTGGGCATGAGAAGTTGCATTCTATAAGATCGGCTCCTGCCTGAGTAACCATCTTTGAGAGTTTTTCCCATTCATCTTCACTGCTTCCCATAATACTCGCAACTACAATTTTGTCAGGATAGTCTCTCTTTAATCTATGAATGGCCTGTAGGTTATCCTCTAGGGGCTTGTCCGATATCTGTTCCATATTTTTAAACCCTATCCATGGGGTGGATTCCTTGGCATTATTATCAAACCTGGGGGAGCATTCATCCGCAATAAAAATTCCCACCGTTTTAAAGAATACTCCTCCCCATCCCTCTTCAAAGGCTTTCTTAACCATATCATAGTTACTCCCAACAGGAGATGATGATAGGAAGAAGGGATTCTCACATTTTACACCTAAATACTCTATTGATAAATCCATTAGATTAGCCATATTAATTGACACCTTCTTTCTTTTCTAAATAGTCCATTATGCTTTTAGCAACGCTTTTTCCTTGAGCAACTGCTTCAACCACTGTTTTACCGCCGTTTACTATGTCTCCCCCTGCAAAAATTCCTTCTATGTTGGTAAAACCTTTATTTATATCACAAACAATTGTACCGTTCTCATTCAATTCTACCGAAGCAATCTTTTTCATGTCTTCAGCTTCCTGGCCAATTGCAAATATTACACTGTCTGCCTTCAGTTTTAATTCAGAAAAATCGTCAGTACCCTCAGCTATAAATCCTGTGACTTTACCATCCTCACCTAGAATCTCTTTAGGTCTGAATTTAATATAAATGCTGATGCCCAATGATCTGACATATTCAATCTCAGCATTGTTTGCAGGGGCTTCTTCCATAGTCCTTCTATAAACTATGGATACACGGTCCGCTCCTAGCAGTTTTGCAGTTGCAGCACAGTCCATTGCTACGTCACCGCCTCCAATGACGATTACATCCCCTTCTACTTTCATTTTACCCTCTGATGATCTAGCGTCCTTTAAGAAATCGACAGCATAGTGAACACCTTTCAAATCAATACCTGCTATGTCAATTTTCTTTGATTTCCAAAGTCCAGTCCCTATAAAGAAAGCTTTGAATCCTTGCTTCTTTAATTCCTCTATCGTTACATCTTTACCTACCCTCGTATTCATCACGAATTCTACACCCAGATCTTTTACCTTCTGTATATCGAAATCAACCACATCTTGAGGAAGCCTTGAGGGCAGGATTCCATATGTTAATACTCCACCGGGTTTTTCTAGTGCTTCAAAGATCGTAACTTTATAGCCATTCCTAGCAAGAATGGATGCACAGGATAAAGAAGCCGGACCCGAACCTATACAGGCTACCTTTTCCTTATCTGCTTTTGGAGCTTCTAATATCTTCATATTGAATTGTCTTTCCTGATCAATTGCAAAAGCTTGGAGTCTCCCGATCTGTATGGGCTTATCAATACCAGTTCTGCTACATGCCTCCTCGCATAACCTATCATAGGGGCATACTTTAGCAGTACAACCTCCTAGAGCATTGGCTTCTCTTATCGTTGCCGCAGCTCCTTTGAAGTTTCTGAATCGAATAGATCTAATAAAATCTGCTGGCTTTGTATCAGCCGGGCAGCCTTTACTGCAAGGTGCATCATAACAAAGCACGCAACGAGACGCTTCTTCCATTGCCGTCCTGATATTATATCCGTGAACTGCTTCATCTAAATAGCCTCTCTCTATTTCTTTACCCTGCAACTGATTCTTTTTAGTTACTTTACTCAAAGTTACTCCTCCTCCGTTTCATCATATACAGTTATATTGTTTCTATCTGACTAGATAAAATACATAAAAAAGAAAGAGCACCAACTTTTATAGTCAGTGCTCGATTATAATATATTTATTTAGTTAGAAGGATGTTTTTACATCATGCCGCCCATTCCGCCACCAGGCATTCCTCCACCCATTGGCATACCAGCATTTTCTTCAGGAATGTCTACTACACCAGCTTCTGTGGTTAATAACATGGACGAAACGGATGCAGCGTTCTGCAGAGCAGATCTTGTTACCTTTGCAGGGTCTACAATACCTGCTTTAATCATATTCACGTATTCTTCTGTAGCGGCATTTAGCCCAACTCCAACTTCCTCAGTCTTAACTTTGGATACTACTACAGAACCTTCAAGTCCAGCATTGGTTGCTATCTGTCTCACAGGCTCTTCTAAAGCTCTCATAATGATTGTAGCCCCTGTCTTAACATCACCTTCAAGAGAGTCTATATGTTTAGCAACTTCAGGGATTACATTTACAAAGGCTACTCCACCACCTGATACAATTCCCTCTTCTACAGCAGCTCTTGTAGCGTTGAGAGCATCCTCAATTCTTAATTTCTTCTCTTTTAGTTCAGTCTCTGTTGCAGCTCCTACCTGGATAACTGCTACGCCACCTGATAGTTTAGCAAGTCTTTCTTGTAGTTTTTCACGGTCAAAATCAGATGTGGTGTCTTCGATCTGAGCCTTAATTTGTTTGATTCTAGCATCGATCTCTTTTGGATCTCCTGCACCGTTAACAATAACTGTGAATTCTTTATTAACTTTAACTGTACCAGCTGTTCCTAGCATATCCAATGTAGCTTCTTTAAGATCATATCCTAGTTCTTCTGAGATCAGCTTTCCTCCAGTCAGTGTAGCGATATCTTCCAGCATAGCCTTTCTTCTGTCTCCGAATCCAGGTGCTTTTACTGCTACGCATTCGAAGGTTCCTCTCAGCTTATTGACAACTATAGTGGCAAGAGCTTCGCCCTCTACGTCTTCAGCAATGATGAGCAATTTCTTGCCCTGCTGTACAATTTGTTCAAGAACAGGTAATATTTCCTGTATATTGCTAATCTTCTTATCTGTTATTAGAATATATGGATCTGAAATAACAGCTTCCATCTTTTCAGTGTCTGTAACCATGTATGGGGAGAGGTATCCTCTGTCAAATTGCATACCTTCTACGACCTCAAGAGTTGTTCCCATTGATTTGGATTCTTCAACAGTTATAACTCCGTCGGTTCCTACTTTTTCCATTGCTTCTGCAATCAGGTCGCCGATTTCTTCATCTCCTGCTGAAATTGATGCAACCTGCGCTACTTCTTCTCTGCCTTTTACAGGAATTGCAATATTTTCGATTGCTTCTACTGCTACATCTACAGCACCTTGGATACCTTTTTTAAGCAGCATTGGATTGGCACCTGCAGCTACATTCTTAAATCCTTCTCTGATAATTGATTGTGCAAGAAGGGTAGCTGTTGTAGTTCCGTCACCGGCTACATCATTAGTTTTGGTTGCAACTTCTTTAACTAATTGAGCACCCATATTTTCAAAGGGATCTTCTAGTTCGATCTCTCTTGCAATTGTTACACCGTCATTAGTGATTAATGGGCTGCCAAATTTCTTATCTAATAGAACGTTTCTGCCTTTTGGCCCTAAAGTAATTTTAACTGTATCAGCTAATTGATCAACACCTGAAAGTAGCTTACTTCTGGCTTCTTCGCTGTATTTAATTTCCTTTGCCATATTCATACATCCTTTCTATTGTTATTTTATGATACTATCGCTAAAATATCTTTCTGTGAGATGATGGTGTATTCCTCACCTTCATACTTAATTTCTGTACCTGCATATTTGGAGAAGATTACAGTTTGACCAACTTCTACTTCCATTTTAACTTCTTTTCCATCTACAAAGCCCCCAGGACCTACTGCAACTATTTCAGCAAGCTGAGGTTGTTCCTTTGCCTGACCAGGCAATACAATTCCGCTTTTAGTCTTTTCCTCTGCTTCTAAACGCTTGATCACAACTCTGTCGCCTAGTGGTTTAATGTTCATTCCTAAAACTCCCTTCTTTATAATATTTAATATATATTATTTTGCATTTATTAGCACTCATTGTTAGTGAGTGCTAATGATTATTATATATGTAGGCCAACAAATGTCAATAGTTTTTTTCCATATTTTTTTCAAATAATAAAGCAACAGTGTTATTGTTCACGCTGTTGCTTTAAAAATTCATTTATCCAGCTTTTTCTTAATAGTTCTTAGTTTTCACGATCAAAATATGGACTTTTAGCAGAAACAGACAGGGCAACCCCATAGGCTACACCAACATCAGAGGGGAAGTATTTTAAATTCAATGATGCTTTACCTGCCGAAAAGAGAATTCGATTGTCAATCCTATGATCAGCCGCAATTGATACTGCTGAACCTAAGGCAATTCCCAAGTCTGTTATATTAAACGAACAGATACCATCGTTTTCCAAGTTTTCTTCGCAATCTTCGTAACCGCAGTATCCACAGTTAGGGCAGTAGATAGGGCTAATTCTTGCTCCGAATAAAACTACTACTACAGAATCATCAACATTGTTTCCATCCCTGATAAAGAAGTCCACATCTGTCTCTTGGCCTATTTTCCTCATTTCTTCAGCCAGTGCGTCCTTCTCTTCTCCATCGACTATTCTTACCTCGATGTTGTCGATACCGCATCCCTTTGGAGCAGTTCTGGCTACAGCTGCCATTAATTCAGCAACACGCATCACCGTCTTTTGCTCTACATCCAATCCGTTTTTTAGCATTTAAAAATCCTCCTTTTTAAAATCCTAATGCTGTTTCTATTGCTATAAATAGCCAAGGCATAAAAATCGCAGGAATCATATTTGCTACTTTTATCTGCCTGGCCAATAAAAAATTAAATCCTATCGCAGCAATTAACAGACTGCCGACAGCTGACATCTCAGTTATTATCTCCAGTGTCATCCAGTCCTTCACTAGGCTCGCACCTAATACAATAGCTCCTTCATATATGAGAACGGGTATGGCGGAAAAAGCAACGCCTAATCCCATAGAGGATGCGAATACAATTGCTATTACCCCATCTAGGATTGACTTAGCAAAGAGCATCTCATGGTTATTCATAAGGCCGCTGTTCATTGAACCTACGATTGCCATAGATCCTGTGCAATAGAGTATGCTGGCGTTAACAAATCCCTTGGAGAAATTACTGTCATCAAATCCTAATTTTCTTTCAGCCCAATCTCCAACGGAGTTCATCCCCTTGTCGATGTTTATGAATTCGCCTATTGCACTTCCTACAACCATGCTTAATATTAGAATCATTACACGTTGATTTTCTAGAGCCCCAGATATTCCAATATACATTACAGAAAGGCCTATAGCCTTTTTAATAATCTCATCATATCTATCGGGTATTCCTTTTAACAAAAAACGTCCTAGTAAAGAACAAGCTACTATCGCTACAGCATTAACTATGGGTCCAAGCATTAAATCTATTTACCTTTCCTTTAAAATTTATTCTAATCCTCTTATATCAATATCAACTGCCATTATATTAAAAGCTGTCATATATTCAACCTGTTTTGCAACTTTTTGCTGGAGTTCTTTTGCCACATCAAACAATACTTTGCCGTAAGCGATCAAAACCATAATCGTAATATGAACACCATCCGGATTATTGTCTGTATACACCCTTAGCACCTTCTCAATCCCTTCAACTTCCTGAGCAATATATGCGACAATATCGGTAATTACCTTATCAGAAAGGTCATAGTCACCCAAATAGCTGTAGGTAGGCCTAACAACTGTTTTTTCGGAATATGAAGTCCTTCCTCCTATCCTGCGGAATATTTTAAGGGGGTCGAGAATATATCCTGAAAACTGTCTTTTAATCTGAAATGTGGGCGCAGGTATAACATGTTTACCTAGCTCATTTCTATACTTGCGAGCTATCTCCCTTTCACTTTGGGTTGTTATTTCATCTATCGATATAAATTTACTAACCTCAGGCAATTCAAGCCTACTTACGATTTTCTTTACCATATCGTTAGATGTTCCTATGATCAAGATATTGGCAGGTCTAATTTCTTTTATTTTTTCTTTTACTTCTTTGCAGTGTTCATCATCTATAAACAGGGCTGTTTTTATAGCTCTAATTTTTGTTTTCTGCCTTTTTGCAGATATGCCTGCCATAACTCTGTTCCCATAGATAAATAAGCCATCATCTATGATAGCTTCTATGTCCAACTCTTTACACAGGTTCATCGCTTGATAACTCTTGCCTGTCCCACTCTTTCCATATAGTCCGTATACTTTCATTATTAACTCCGAAAAATATATTGTTATATAATAATTTACCTGTTATAATGAGAATGTTGAGTAAAAGTAATTAATGATAAGTTTAATAAAAATACTTAAGGAGGTTTATTATCATGGCTTTCGTAATTAACGATACTTGCATCGCTTGTGGCGCTTGCTTGCCCGAATGCCCTACAGAAGCAATTTCAGAAGGAGATATATACGAAATTGATCCTGATAAATGCATTGACTGTGGTGCTTGTCAAGATGTATGCCCAGTAGATGCAATTGAGGGATAATTCCATATCTTATATAGAATAACCGTTTCTAGCGAAACGGTTATTTTTTTATTCCCATATACCGTAATTCTATTTGTTGCTATTGCTTATATAATAAGCTAGGGTATTCAGGCTGTCGCTTAGATGAACATTTTCCAATACGACATCGTCATCTACCACAATATCTGTAGGTGCAAAGTTCCAAATGCCCTTGACCCTGCAATCACATAATTTGCTTGCTACTTCCTGGGCACTGCTCTTATTGGTACAGATAATTCCGATGTCAACAGGATTATCTTTGAGATAAGATTCCATATCTTCATAATCCATTATTTCAATTCCGTTTATGATGATGCCAATTAATTTTGGATTGACATCAAACATACTTACAACTTTAAAGCCTGCTCGATAATATGAAGCATAATTAGCTATTGCCTGACCTAGATTACCGCATCCTACAATTGCCATCTTGTATTCTTTGTCTAGTCCTAAGATAGAGCCTATTTGACCATAGAGCCCATCTACATTATAGCCATAGCCTTGCTGGCCGAAACCTCCGAAATTATTTAAATCCTGGCGAATCTGAGATGCTGTGAATCCTGTTAAGTTACTTAATTCATTTGAAGAAATTCGTTCAATATCCTTATCTTTCAGCTCTTTTAATATCCTTCTGTATCTAGGTAGCCTCCTGATAACTGCATTAGATATTTTACTAGCTTCTCTCATAATTATGACCACACTTTCTCAATAGTTTATTTATATAGAAATATCTAATAAAAGGTTGTCGATTAATTATAACACCTAGTTGCTGGCAATACAATTAAAAAAATGTTAAAATATTAGCTATCATACAGAGAGGAGATAATATGGTAGTACTGTCAGCGACTAATATAAGTAAATCTTATGGAACCAATAATATACTATCTGATGTATCGTTTATTGTCAATAAGGGAGATGCTATAGGCGTTATAGGTAACAATGGTGCAGGCAAAACAACCCTGTTTAATATTCTGTCTGGAGAACTACAATGTGATACAGGAGATTTTTATATTTCACCCCAAACCAGTATAGGCTACTTGAAACAGAATGATAATTTTTTAACAGAGAATACCGTCTATGGCGAAATGTTATCCATTTTTTCCGAAGTATTGAATATCCAGGAAACCCTCGACCAATTGGCAAATGAAATATCGTTAAGATCATCAAGAGGCGAAGATGTATCAGAGCTTCTGTTAAAATATGATAGCTTAGGTGAAGAGTTTAAAGACAAGGGAGGATTTAGCTATCAAAGTGAAATCATTGGAATTCTTACCAGCATGGCTTTTCCCGAGGATTTTTACGACAAGAAAATATCAACTCTATCTGGAGGAGAAAGAACCAGACTCGCATTAGCCTCCTTGCTCTTACAAAAGCCTGATTTACTGCTATTGGATGAACCTACAAACCATTTGGATATAGGTACATTGAAATGGCTAGAACAATATCTCAAAGCCTATACAGGCACATTGATTATTATTTCCCATGACCGCTATTTCCTCGATCAGACTGTGAATAGAATTTTCGAGCTAGAAAACCAAAAGCTAAGAATCTTTGACGGTAATTATTCAAACTATGTTGAAGCCAAGAGTAAAGCTGATGAGGAAGCAAAGCGCAAATATGATAAACAGAAAAGAGAAATAGAAAGACAAGAGGAAATGATAAGGCGATTCAAGCAGCACGGTACCGAAAAGCTAGCTAAGCGTGCTCAGTCTCGCGAAAAACGTCTAAAGCATATAGAACGTATAGAGAAGCCTACATTAGGCAACCGCCGAATGAAATTATCCTTTAAAGAAAAGTATAAAAGCGGAAGCGATTGTATTACAGCAGAAAATCTTTCAATAAGTTTTAATGACAGATTATTATTTAAAAACGTAGGCCTCGATGTTAAGAGAGGGGAAAGAATCTGCCTTGTAGGACCAAACGGAATTGGGAAAACAACCCTCCTGAAACTTCTAATGCAAAAACTTGAACCCGATACTGGTTATGTAAAGCTAGGCCACAATGTTCTGATCGGATATTATGATCAGGAACAACAGATCTTAAATAAAAACAAAACCGTACTGGAAGAGTTACACGATGCATATAGATTGTATAGCGAAACTGAACTCCGAAACCTGCTCGGAAGATTTTTATTCCAAGGTGATGATGTTTTTAAAAAAGTAGATTCTTTATCGGGGGGCGAAAGGGCAAGGCTCTCTTTATTGAAGATAATGCTTACCGGCGCAAATCTGCTATTCATGGACGAACCTACAAATCACCTTGATATTAGTTCTAAGGAAATATTTGAAGACGCTTTGTTAGAGTTCCCTGGAACTATAATTATTGTATCTCACGACAGATACTTACTGAACAAGATACCTACCCGCATTATTGAACTATCCATGGATGGAATAGAGAACTATCTTGGAAGTTACGACTACTATATGGAAAAAAAGCAATCCATTGAATCGGCAAAAAACTATTTGGATGATTTAGGCAAAATAACTTTTGGCGAATCCGGACATAACAAAGATGAACAAGCAAAGCTGAAACGTATGCATGAACGGAAAAAGAAAAAAGAATTGGAGGCAAAACAGAGAAGAAAAGAACGTGAATTGGGCAAAGTAGAAGAACAAATTGCAACTCTTGAAGGGCGCATTAGTGAGATAGAAGAAGAAATGTGCAAAGATGAGATACTCACGGATTATCAGGCCTTGTCTTCATATTCAGAAGAACTCGAAAAAACAAAAGAAGAGTTAGAGGAATATCTAAATCGTTGGATAGAATTACACGATAAACTATAAATATTTAAAAATATGGTTGCAGTATTTAAAACTGTAACTTATAATAACCTTTACATGGACACCAATTATATTTTGGTAAAGTCACATAATCAATGGAGGTACAATATGGTTTTTGAAAAAATAAGAGAACTAATCGTTGATCAGCTAGGAATCGAAGAAGATGAGATAACATTGAATACTCACCTTATGAAAGACTTAGAAGCTGACTCACTAGATGCTGTTGAAATCATCATGGCAATCGAAGACGAGTTTGGCATCGAAGTGCCAGATGAAGATGCTGAAAAATTCCAACTTATCAGCGATATTGTAAAATATGTAGAAGAAAAAACTGCAGAATAATTTGCTAAATCCACTCAGCTATAAACTAGAGTGGATTTTTTCTTACAAACTTAGAGTAGCATAAGCATCCATATATAGATCATCTACGCTCCCCGCCTTGTATTTGTAATAGGCGGCACACCCAATCATTGCAGCATTATCCGTACATAAGTCTAATGAGGGATAATATAAAGATATTCCCTCTTTATCACACGCTTCTTTCAACATTTTTCGCAGTAAACTGTTTGCAGCTACTCCTCCAGCAAGAACCAGCTTGTCGTGGCCTGTTTTTGTAGCTGCCATCAGTGCCTTAGTGACCAATACATCAACAACAGAAAGTTGGAAACTCGCAGCTACATCGTGTACATTAATATCTTTTCCTTTTTGTTTCTCGGAATTTACATAGTTTAGTACACCGGTCTTAATTCCACTAAAACTAAAATCCAAGCTGTCTTTTCCTAGTAAAACTCGTTTGAATTCAACCGCATGGGGATTACCTTCCTTAGCAATTTTATCAATCTTAGGCACTCCCGGGTATCCTAATTCTAAAACCCTTGCAACCTTGTCAAATGCTTCACCAGCCGCATCATCCCTCGTACAACCTAGCACTTCTAATTGTTGGTAATCCTTAACATCTACTAAATCAGTATGTCCACCCGATACTATCAAAGCCAAAAAAGGAGGCTCGAGCTCTTTATGTTCGATATAGTTGGCGCATATATGGCCTTGAATATGGTGAACACCAATAAGTGGCTTATTCGTTGCAAAAGCAAAAGATTTAGCAGTAGCAATACCGATTAGCAAGGCTCCCACAAGTCCAGGGCCCTTGGTAACACCGATTATATCGACATCTTCAAGGCTCAAGCCCGCCTCATTCATAGCCTGTTCATAAACATAGTTAATATTATTCAAATGATGCCTAGAAGCTATTTCAGGTACAACCCCTCCAAATACCTTATGGACATCAATCTGAGATGATATTACATTTGAAAGAACTTCTCTTCCATCAGCTAATAGTGCGACAGATGTTTCATCGCAGCTGGTTTCAAATGCTAAAGTTATCAGTTTGTTATCCTTCATCTTGTCCCCTTATTTTTATACTTTAAGTCTGTCTAGGAATCCTGTTATCCATTTTTACTGCACACTGATAATCCGCAGTCAAGTGCCTACAGTTTTCACATGATTGATAGTCAGTCATATTAAATGAATTAATATCACGCCTTCTGGAAAAATGGCTACACTGAGACGCAACACTCAACATCTCATCGCCCGGATCATAATCTCTGTCATCGTAAAAACTGTTTCTCATTTGTTCTCTCCTTGTCATACCAATATTATGGAGATCAACCTCCATACATTTTTAGTATGTCTTTAGAGAAAAATTCTATTCTATTAAATGATCAAGAGCGCCATAGGATCAATGCATCCTCACCGTTATCCTCATAATATTTTTCACGTTTACCGGCAGTCTTAAAGCCAAGCTTATTGTACAGAGATATAGCAGGGTAATTAGAAACTCTAACTTCCAGAGTTTGCTTATTAGCTCCCCTTCTCTCCGAAAGCTCAATAAGATCCGTAAGGAGTTTTGCACCGATCCCCATATTTCTAAAATCAGGATGGACAGCAATATTGGTTATATGACCTTCATCTAAAATAATCCATATGCCCCCATAGCCAATAATTTTGCCCTTGTAGTCAGCTACAAGATATATAGCTTTAAGATTTTCCTTGATTTCAAATTCAAAAGAACTACGGCTCCAGGCTAGTGTAAAGCACAGGCTGTCCAACTTAGCTAAGGCATCTATGTCCCTTTCTTCTGCCAATCTTACTATACAATTCATAAGCTACTTTCCCTTGATAAGACCTTGCTCTAATTTGCGCTCAGCCTCTGCCTTTCTTAGATAAACTGGTTTTACCTGCTCATAGCTTTTTACTTTTCCATCTTTGTAAAGAATATATGCAAGCTTTGCAACTGATTCTGCATCTTGCGATAAATCGTTTATTATCAATTTACGACAACTTTTAGCTTTCCAGTCTTCCAAAGCATCCTTATATACTTTTATACCATCGCCCATCATTAGGACTTGTTTATCTTTTTTAGGATCAAATTCATCAATTTTATTTAAAAATTCATCTATGAAATAGGCATCGTCAAGAATTGCCTGCTTGCAAATCCCCTCCTGCCAGAAATAAGCTCCTGCATAAACCTGATCCCTTCTAGCATCAAATATGGGGCAGATTAGTCCATCAAAATCGAGAGCATGCCATGCAAAGGACATAAGTGTCGGAACTGAAATCATAGGCAGTTTCAAGGCCTGAGCAAGGGCCTTGCCTGTTGCAATTCCTATTCGGATACCAGTAAATGAACCCGGGCCTTCAGACACTGCAATATGGGTAATATCGTCTAATGTCAATTTACTTTTTTCGAGCAAATCCCCTATCAGGGGTATCAAATTTTGCAAATGAGACAGTTTTCTATCGGAACCTGCTTTCCATACTCTCATATTTTCATCAATGATCGCTACTGAAGCTTTAAGTCCAGTTGTCTCTATAGCAAGTATATACATATATCGACTCCATCAGATATTTGGGGAAGCATAACGCTTCCCCGTATTTTTTTAATATTTTATATTATAGATTCTTTCATTCTCCTGGCTGCCATAGTCTATATTAATATAAATAGTATTTTTAGGCAATAGTTCTTTGATCCGATCAGCCCATTCTACAACGCATACTCCATCGCCATAAAAATAATCTTCATATCCTAACTCATACATGTCCTCTTCACCTTCAAGTCTATATACATCGAAGTGGTAGAGGGGGAGTCTACCGCCACTGTACTCTTGAATAATTGTAAAAGTCGGACTGGTAACCTGTTCTTCTATACCTAAACCCTTTGCAAGAGCCTTTGTTAAAGCGGTCTTTCCCGACCCCAAGTCACCTATTAAGGCAATAACTGTCCCTGGCTTTAATTCCTCAGCAAGTTTTAAACCCAACTCTTCTGTTTGTTTTTCACTTTTTGAAATAATTTTTTTCGTCATTTAGTATCCCCCTGGCCACAAACATCTATTTATGTAAGTATCTAGATATAGGTTTGTAGATAATAAAAGTGATTATGCCGTTAATAACTCCTTTTAATATGTTAAATGGTAGTATAACAGGTACTATCATAGCAAGTACAGCTTCCCTTGGCACTCCCATGTAAATCGGAGTTATAACCAGGTTCCATCCCACCATACTTATACACATTACTATAGCACCTAATGCTAACGCTACTATTGCTCTCTTTTTAGTTTTTCCTCTCTTGTAGAATAATCCTGCTACCAAAACAAATATTCCGGTAGAAACCATATGCATAAAAAAGCCTATGATTCCATCTCCACCAAGGGCAAATGCCTGAATAAAGCTTACAACAAAGGTGATAATGATACCGGCTAATGGTCCAAAAGCGAACCCACTTATTATTATAGGTACATCTGCAGGATCATAGACTAAAAAAGGTGCAGGCGGGAATGGTATCCTTACCAACAGTACAAGTACCAGTGAAATTGCGCCTAACATGGCCATCTTAGTTAATTTTGCTGTCCCTTCAGTTTGATTCATTTCAAATTCCTCCTTAATTTTTAGGAATCTGTCAGGCATTTAAAAACCCTGGGTAATCCCCAGGGCAAACACACAAGATCAACAAGTTGAATTCGTGTTTCTTTCATCCGGACTATCTTTGCATTATTGCAAAACCGTCGGTACCGGGATCTAACCGGTTCTGCCTTCTGGCTCGTGGACTCGTAGCTTTCCGCTCTTTACCACCGGTGAGGACTTTCACCTCGCCCTGAAACAGATTTCTTTTATAATTATTTTTTATTCGCCTATGATTATATTCATCATTTGCTATTTTGTCAACTCATATATACATTCAGCAAATATTTTAGTGGCTTTAACCATATTATCTATAGATATACTTTCATTTTTCTGATGAGCTAATTCCGGTTCATCAGGAAAAGCCATTCCAAAAGCAACAGCATTTTCCATCGAACGGGCATAGGTTCCTCCTCCTATAACAAGGGGCCTGCTTTCAGTATCCCCTGTATGCTTTCTATAAACATCCATCAATGTCACAATCAAAGGATCATCTTCAGGGACATATATTGCTTCCTGATGGTTTAGTTTAACAACCCCAAAGTTATATTTATCTAAGTTTGGCATCATACCTTCGTATACATCATCCTGATTTAAGGTGACAGGATACCTAATATTTACCGTTAGTCTGGCTGCTTCGGTATCCAAATCTATTTTACCAACATTGAAGATTAAATCACCTGAAATTTCATCAGAAAAACCACAACCTATACTTTTACCATTATATTCAAAACCAATATGATTAATATAAAATTCTATAAAATCAAGTAGATCTTCGTTAGCAAATTCCAACCTGCTCAGAAACTCCATCATAATTGAAATAGCGTTTAATCCAAGCCAGGGTCTTGCTCCATGTGAAGAAAGGCCATGGGCAACTATTTCTAAACTCTTACCTATACCCTTAGAATTAATATTATATCCTGTCTCTTCTTTAAACTCTTTTAATGTTTCTT
>JAAYSU010000220.1 GCA_012523915.1 Clostridiales bacterium | reverse complement strand
AGCTCATCATACTCATTGACAATTTTATCATACCCTTCTTTAGTTAATAAAATAACTTCGGACATTTATTTTCCTCCACTTCCGCCAAAGGAGCCAACAAAGTCGCCCCTTTTTATATTTGTTCATATATTCTTGATACATAATTATATGTCTAAGGCCTGCCTATATGCGGGATATTGTACAACATGACATATAAAAAGTCAAGGAAATATAGTCAAACGTGATTCCAGCAAATTCCTCAATTTATCCTTGCAAACTATGGTATTAATTTTTCGACGCATCTCAGTCGCGCCTGGCATTCCTTTAATATACCAACCTATGTGCTTTCTCATTTCTAAAACGGCCAAGTCATCGCCTTTTTCTGCAGCAAGCATATCAAGATGCCTTAACATCATCTTAATTTTTTCATCAAAAGAAGGAGGAGCTGAAGGTTTTTCACCTCTATATAATGCTTCTGCTTCTTTGAATATCCAAGGGTTGCCCAAGGCGCCCCTAGCGATCATCACAAAATCACATCCTGTGAATTCTAGCATTCTAAATGCATCTTCTGCTGAAAAGATATCACCGCTTCCTATCACTGGAATAGCTACAGTCTTTTTTACTTGCTCGATTAGTTTCCAATCAGCTTTCCCACTGTAGAGCTGTTCTCGCGTTCTGGCATGAACACAGATTGCAGAGGCACCCGCTTCTTCCATAAGCATCGCAAATTCCAAAACATTAATGTTTTTCTCATCCCAACCCAAACGGCACTTGACAGTAATAGGTTTTGTTTCCCTGCCTAATTTTTTTGCGCAGTTTTTCTCAGCATCTACCATTGCTTTGACTATTTCAGCAGCTAGCCTTGGTGTCTTCATTAGGGCGGAGCCCTCTTTATTTTGCACTACCTTACGTACGGGGCAACCCATATTAATATCAATCATGGAATTCTCTTTATCAGCTAAACTATCAACAGCCCAAGCCATAATCTCGGGATCAGAACCAAACAGCTGATAGCAAATAGGTTTCTCTTCAGGTTCAAAGTACAGAAGCCTTTCAGTACTCTTATCATTAAAGTGCAGAGCCTTAGCGCTCACCATTTCAGAGTAAACCAAAGAAGCCCCCATCTCTTTGCAAATTCTTCGATAGGTGCTGTTTGTTATGCCAGCCAAAGGAGCTAAAACAAACGGATTATTCAACTCGACATTGCCTATTCTAAGTTTGCTATTTTGTGTCATATTTACCTCGAGAAATAATAAAAGAACGATTCAAAGATTGAACCGTCCAATTATTTTATTCATAATACTCTGATTAGTATCCGCCAAACATTGAAAGTAGCATGCCTGCAGCAACCGCTGAGCCAATAACTCCTGCCACATTAGGCCCCATAGCATGCATTAGTAAGTAGTTGCCAGGTCTTGCTTCCTGTCCAACCTTTTGGGATACACGGGCAGCCATAGGTACAGCTGATACCCCAGCTGAACCAATCAAAGGATTTATAGTTCCACCCGAGAGCACATTCATGATCTTTGCAATAACTACTCCTGCGGCTGTTCCGACTATAAATGCAAGTACACCTAAAATTACTATCTGTATCGTATCCAGAACCAAGAATGTAGGTCCAACTGCTGAAGCGCCAACAGAAACACCTAGTAAGATAGTAACGATATTTATCAATTCATTAGCTGCAGTATCAGAAAGCCTTGTGGTTACTCCGCTCTCTTTAAATAGGTTTCCTAGCATCAACATACCAACTAGTGGAGCTGCATCAGGCACAATTAATGTGACTAATAAAGCAACCATAATTGGGAATAGAATTTTCTCCCTCTGGCTAACAGGTCTAAGCTGTTCCATTTTAATTTGACGCTCTTTCTTAGTAGTAAGCAGTTTCATAACTGGCGGCTGAATTACAGGTACAAGAGCCATGTATGAATAAGCTGCTACAGCTACCGCTCCTAACAAGTGAGGTGCAAGCTGAGTTGTTAAGTATATTGCTGTCGGTCCATCAGCACCACCTATGATACCGATTGAACTTGCTTCTTGGGCGTTAAACCCAGCTATCAAGATAGCTCCAATAAAGCTTGTAAAAATACCAAATTGCGCGGCTGCTCCTATTAATAGTGATCTAGGATTAGCGATCAAAGGACCGAAGTCAGTCATGGCACCTATCCCCATGAATATAAGTGGGGGTAGAATGCCCATCTTATTTAGCTGATAGAACCAATAAAATAGTCCTCCTTCATCGAACATACCGGATAAGGGTAAATTAGATAGAAGCATTCCGAAAGCGATAGGAACTAACAAAAGAGGTTCAAAACCATATCGGATTGCTAATACTAAAAAGATTAAAGCAACGACTATCATTATCGCACTTCTATAATCCATATTAAGAAAACCGGTATTACCGATAAATTCTACTAGCGTATCAAGAATCATATCTATATATTTCCTCCTTAATTTTTTTCTGACCAGAGTGTTCCTCTAGATTACTCAAGGAGGTTACTTAAGGGAGATTAAAACATCACCAGTATTTACTGAATCACCCTTTGCAACCTGAATTGAATCAACTGTTCCGGCTTGCGGAGCCATTATTTCATTCTCCATTTTCATAGCTTCTAACATAAGAAGTACCTGTCCGTCCTCAACAACATCTCCAACCTTAACCAATATATCTAATATGGTTCCTGGCATAGGAGCTTCTACTGT
>JAAYSU010000219.1 GCA_012523915.1 Clostridiales bacterium | reverse complement strand
GCTTCTTCAAGAATTTTCATGGTATTATAAACGGTAGTCTTAGATAGAGTTGGTATCTCCTTTATTAAATCTTTATATATCATTTCTACAGTGGGATGTTTTCTGTTATTATATAAATACTCAAAGATCTTCATTCTTTGATAGGTTAAATAAATGCCCTTCTCTTTCAATCCTTCAAGCATCTTATTAAATGTTCTTTCCAAGAGTATCAACTCCAAATCTAAATAGAAAATATTTACTATTTGAAATCATTTGAATATTGTAATAATTACAATATATCATAATATGAACTTCTTTTAAAGTATTAATTATTTGTATTTTTCTCTCTTTATGTGAACAAAATTCCAAGTCATTAGAAGTAAAAATAATAAACCAATATAACCTTCTATGGGATATATTATTGCGACAATATTCGAAAAACCGAGAAGAGAAAAGCCAAAACCTGCAACTGCACTAATCAAGATTATATATTTCTTTTTACTATTATCAGCTAGTTTTGTAGTATATCCATAGAAGCAGCTTATAGCTGTACCTAGTATTGAAATAAATAAAACGAGAGAATAGACAGCTTGAATATTAGGAAGAATCTTATGAGATAGAGTCAACATAGGAAGTGGTTGTTTGTTAGATAGAATAGGATCTGTCAGTGTTACTAGATATAATATTAGAGCACATATTCCTAAGAATATACCTCCAATGACAGCTCCCAATATAGCTTTATCCCTATTTTCTGAGTGTATAGTACAGCTTCCTAATATGGGGATTGCTCCCATAATGTTATATGAGACGAAGACTATTGCGGATATAAACCAGTTTTGAGCCAAGGGACTAGCATCAATTATTTGCTCAAAAGATATACTTTTATAATCCTTAGCCAATATTATCAATGACAGGGCCAGGGTAAAGACTAATAAGACAGGTACGATTTTGCCAATGAATGAAGATACACGGCCAAAGCCCCTAACTGTAATGATGATAATAATAAACATCAGTATTATGCTTCCTGCTAGCCTATTTACACCAAACTGCTCCTGAATAAGTGCTCCTCCTGCAGCAAGCATTGAAAAATATGCCATGAATAAGAAAGCAGCAATTATGATTCCGATAATTCTTTCTATAGTATGATTATCAAAGGGGGAAATAATCTTACTCAAATCTCCTGTATTTTTGTGGCTGCTAATATAGACTATAATAATTCCCAAGGCGATAAAGAGAAATATTATTAACAGAATCCCAAAGAAACCCAAGCCTCCAAATACACCAAAGAATTGCCACATCTCTTTACCTGATGCGAATCCTGCTCCCATCAATACTCCGAAATATAAGAAGGCTATTCTCATAAAGGAAAGGTTAAGCTTATCAGAATCACTCCGAGTCATTCACATTCCCGTCCACTTCTTTGGATTCCTTTCTTCTCTGAATTATGCCTCCCGCTGTAAATACAGAAAGCCCTATCCATATAAAGATGAATCCTATCAATTGGTAGATATCAAAATGTTCGTTATATAAGAATATTCCTATGACCAATCCCATAGTAGGAGAAAGGTATTCTGTGATACCCAGAGCTATTAAACTAATACGATTTGCCGCCATAGCAAACAGCGTTAAAGGTAATGCTGTAAAGAGTCCTGACAAAAATAAAAGGCCAATTTTATAGGGTTCGGCAGTTGCAAAAGCCCCCCTACCGCCAATCTCGATATAGAGTATTATTGCTACTACAAAGGGAAAGAGAAAAACTGTCTCATAGAAAAGGGACAGTAAGGCAGGTGCCTGCAATTTCTTTTTAATAGCGGCGTATACACCAAATGTAACAGCAAGAGCCAAGGCAAGAATCGGTAACTGCCCATATGATAATATCATTATCAGTACACCTATACAGGCCAATATAAATGCAATCATCTTAAATTTATTTAACTTCTCATTAAAGAAGATTATTCCAAAGATACATACTATTAGGGGTTCAATATAGTAACCGATACTTGTTTGCACTATCTTCCCGGAATTAACCATCCAAATATATAGGCTCCAATTTGCAGAAATAATCAGTCCAGCAAGAACAAAATATCTTATTGCTCCTTTTTCCTTTAGTGGCTTAATAATACCCTTCCACTTATAAATGATTAATCCTGGAATAAAAAGTACAATGCAAGACAAAGCCAATCTATAAAACATTATCAAAAATGAGTTTATAGGTTGTAAAGCCTTCCAATATATCGGCAATGCACCCCATAACAATGCGCAAAGGATGGCGCAGACCATCCCAATTTCGTATTCTCGCTTAGAATCAAACTTCTTCAATCTTGTCCACCTTTTGTAACAAATTACTAGGATGATTATATTCCTTAAAAACAATTAAATCAAGGGAATAAGTGACAAAAGGATATACCTCTTGCCACTTTAATTTCACTAGAACAGGCCTAAGAAGCCACCTTTTTTATCATCGCTGCTCTGAAAAAGTAGGAAAATAACTAACAAGATAAGTAACCAACTACCTGATCCACCGCCGAAGCAATCATCCTTGCAGCCTCCCGAGAACAGTCCAAAACCTCCGCAGAGTATAAAGATAATGATCAAAATCGGAAGCCAGCTTCCCCAGTCCCAATCATCATCAGGATCGCAACATGGATCACAAGGATCACAACATGGATCGCAAGGATCGCATTTGTCATAATGTTGCCTGCCACCGCGTCGCGTATCAGCGGGATCTCTACATGCATCCAGGCACTTATAATCTTCTCCCAATACAAACACCTCCAGGTTCCTATTCAAATAATTTGCTCATTTATAATATGAGAGGATGGGAGAAAGGGTGATTATTTAGATTTCAATTCTTGAATAAGAAGCTTTATATCCTGGGGCAAATCAGCAGATACCGACATACGCTCCTTTGTCACAGGATGATCAAAGATTACCTGTGATGCATGCAAAGCCTGCCTATTAATTAAATCTTCAGAATCGCCATAGAGATCATCTCCTACTATAGGATGTCCTATATGGGTCATATGCACACGTATTTGATGCGTCCTTCCTGTTTCAAGTGTAAGTTCTACTAAGGTATGTTCTTTAAATCGCTCTAAAACCCTGTAGTGGGTCACTGAAGGTGCTCCGTCGGGCATTACTGTTCTTTTAATATCCCCATCTACAGGCCTGCCTATGGGTTCATCAATAGTACCATTATCATCTTCTAGTATTCCTTTAACTACCGCCATATATTTCTTAACAACAGTATTATCTTGGAATTGTTTTGTTAGATAATCTTGAGAGTGCGAATTCTTTCCGATTAACAAGACTCCCGAAGTGTCTCTATCCAATCTGTTAATAAACCGTATCTTGTATGATTCACCCCTATCAAGCATATGCCTCATGACTCCATTAGCTATAGTGTTGTCAGGATGGCCTTTTGTCGGATGTACAACATAACCGGGTTGTTTGTTCAGTAATAGGAGAGCCCTATCTTCATATATTATCTCTATAGGAATGGCTTGAGGTTCAAAATCACTTATTTCCCTAGGAAGGGTAACAGTGATTTCATCACCTGGTATTCCTTTTTCATACATTTTAATTAATTGACCGTTTAGGAATACATGATCGCCCCTCTTCAATTTAGCAAGCAGGCGTGACGAAAAACCCAATCTGCGTTTTAAGAGCTCCTTTATACGGAGCTCTTTATCTTCTTCCTTCACAATATATCTAAAAAGATTTTCCATTATCAACTCCTACAAAAACTTGGTCTTAACCTTATTCCAAAAGTCATAGTTTTCAAACCTCATAAGTTTTACAATAGTATCTGAAAACTCTAGAATGATTTCTTTTATATTATCGTGTTTATACTCCATGCCATCTACAACTATCATGCAAGCGTTGTTATCCTGATGCTCTGGGTTGACTCTTACGTATAATTCCTGTGGAAGAACAACGCTAGAGGTAAATGATCTGTATGCAGTCGTATTCATCGGAGCTATGGGGGTTATCTGCAGAATAGAAAGCCTTGGATCCACAATACTGCCACCAAGGGAATAGTTATATGCAGTACTCCCTGCTGGTGTTGAAACTACAATACCATCGCCACTAAATCTTTCAATAAAGCTTTCGCCGATAGATATATTTAGATGGATAGTCCTTGATCTATCTCCACTTATTACAACTTCATTCAAGCCTTTATACTCTATCTTCCTATCCCCGTCTGTAACTTCAGCCTTGACTGTCTTCAAGTTCTGTATTTCGTATCTTCCCTGCTTGTACAAAAAGATGAACTTATCCATCTGATCAGGGTAAAGTTCTTCAAAAAAACCTAGGTGCCCTGTATTGATTCCTAAAAAAGCTATATCGGGAAAATCATACTTGTGCAAGGTTCTTAGGAATGCCCCGTCTCCCCCTATGCTCACTATCAATTCGGCTTCAGGAGTAAATTGACGCGGTACAAAGAAGCCACTTTTTTGTAACTTCTGGCGTAATAAGTCTTCGGTTTTTTTTGAATATGCATCATCATTTGAAAATACATTGATGATCCTTGTTTCTTTTTTTACCATATTATCCCTCAGTTTTATTACAACAACCTTTCTAGTTCATCTAATAGTTCTTCGAATACTAGCATAGCTTTTTCAATTGGATCCGGTCTACTCATATCTACTCCTGCTTCTTTTAAGAGTGGAATCGGATCATCTGATTCTCCGGATTTAAGGAATTCAATATAGGAATTTCTAGCACTTTCACCTTCTGAAAGTATTTTCTCAGTTAAAGCTATTGCAGCCGAGTAACCAGTTGCATATTTATATACATAAAATGCGTTGTAAAAATGCGGAATTCTTGCCCACTCCATCTTTATCTGCGGATCATATACCATATTTTTACCGAAATATTTCTTATTCAAATCAAGATAATTATCACATATCCATTCTGCTGTAAGGACTTCTCCTGCTTCAACTGCTTCATGGGTTATTTTTTCAAATTCTGCAAACATAATTTGTCTAAATACAGTAGTTCTTATTTGTTCCAATTGTGTATTTATTAAATAAAGTCTTTTATTCTCATCTTTTTCTTTTTCTATAAGGTAATTTATAAGTAAATT
>JAAYSU010000022.1 GCA_012523915.1 Clostridiales bacterium | reverse complement strand
CTTATAATCGAAGATGTGATAACGGCAGGAACTGCAGTAAGGGAATGTATACCAATGCTTAAAGCTACCGCTGATGTCGAAATATGTGGACTTGTGGTTTCTGTAGATAGAATGGAAAGGGGTAGGAGTAGCTTTTCTGCCAAGCAGGAGCTTTACGAAGAGTTTGAAATCCCCACCTTTTCGATTGTAAATATTGTTGAGATTTTAGAAATATTAAAAGATACATTGGATGATAATATAAAGAAAAGGATGGAAGACTACATGGAGAACTACTGCGTATTATAATACAATCAGGGACTTCTGTCCCTGATTGCTATCGGCCATAATCTAATCCGTCGATAGAGATTCGCTCAAATATTAACATCTTTTCGTAATTAAGGGTTACGGTATCCTTTGCAAACCGTATACCTGCTTGTACATAGACATTGAAGCCGTCCACCTCATAATGCTCAAAGGTATCCTTGCCGGGGGTTTCTGAAAATTTTGCTGAAACTTCAGCATAGGTACCTGTTCAACAACTACGAACTTTAGAGCTTATAATAATATTTTCAAAGCCTTTTTGCAGCATACGCTGCTTTAAGGGCTCGGTCAAAATAAACTTCATATGTGTCACCTCCGATATTTATTAGCTCAGTTTCCTATTATATACCCATATATAAATCTGATACACAAAAGGATTTGATAGGCATATGAAATTAGAACGACATTATCATACAATCCCTCCGGTATTTGACGAAAATTCGAGGGTCTTGATCCTAGGCACCTTTCCATCTATAAAATCCAGGGAAGCAAACTTTTTTTACCATCATCCTCAAAATCGTTTTTGGAGAGTTATTGCTAAACTTACAGGTAATATCGAGCCTAAGAATATAGAAGAGAAAAGAAAACTATTGCTGGATAACAACATTGCGGTTTGGGATGTAATCCATAGCTGTAGGTTAAAAGGTTCAAGTGACAGCAGCATCAGGGATGTGGTGCCCAATGACCTAAGCGTGATACTAGATCATGCACCTATTGAAAATATTTTTGCCAATGGAAATAAGGCCTATGAGCTTTACATGAGATATTCTTTTGATGAAATAAAACGGCCGATCGAAAAACTCCCATCCACAAGTCCTGCTAACGCTAGATGGTCCTTTGAAAGACTTTTAGAGGATTGGAAGGTGATATTGGCATCAGACACCTATAACTGACTATCGGAATACAATATTACATTCAGATCATTTTTAGGCGGGTGATAATATTTGTATAAAATAGTAGTTATAGGTGGTGGCTGGTCGGGCTGTGCAGCAGCTTTGGCTGCCAAAAAAGCTGGAGCAGATGTTACCTTACTTGAGAAGACCGACATGTTACTAGGATTGGGCAATGTAGGCGGAATCATGCGCAATAACGGGAGGTTTACTGCAGCTGAAGAAAATATTGCCCTAGGCGCTGATGAGCTATTTGCCATTACCGACAAGTGTGCAAGGCATGTAAATGTAGACTTTCCCGGCCACAGCCATGCAAGTCTATATGATGTACTTAAGGTAGAACCCGAGGTGACTAGGCTCCTAAAGGAAAAGGGGATAGACATTAAAACTATATCAAGAGCAATTGACGTTAATATGGACGGGTCGGGTTTAATAAAAAGTGTAGTGCTATCAGATGGGACTAGGATTGAAGGTGATGCTTTTATAGAAACTACAGGATCAACAGGTCCCATGGGCAATTGCCTTACCTATGGAAACGGCTGCTGTATGTGTGTTTTACGCTGTCCTTCATTTGGGCCCCGCGTAAGCATTACGCAGAAGGCGGGTAAAGTCGATATTATGGGCCAGCGGAAGGATGGCGCTTTCGGAGCCTTCAGTGGTGCTGGAAAGCTGATAAAAGAATCCCTTTCAGAGGAAATACAAAGGGAGCTTAATGAAAAGGGTGTAGCTATAATTCCGCTATCGCCTCAGGAGGTTGCAAAGGATAAGTTAGATTTAAAGGTTTGCCAGCAATATGCACTGGACCAGTATGCGGAGAATATAATATTGCTCGATACAGGCTATGCTAAGATAATGACACCTTTTATCCCCCTTGAAAAACTTAGAATGACTCCGGGATTTGAAAATGCACGCTATCACGATCCATACGCAGGGGGTAAGGGAAACTCGATTCGTTATCTTTCCGTAGCGGAGCGAGATGACAATATGAGGGTTATAGGGATTGATAATCTGTTCTGCGGCGGAGAAAAATCGGGACTATTCATAGGACATACAGAGGCAATCTCTACAGGTACGCTGGCGGGCTATAACGCGGCAAGATACTTAAAAGGTATGCGTCCCCTTGAACTCCCAAATCAGATTGCCATAGGTGATTTGATTTCATACGCTAATCGCATGATTAAAACCAAAGATGGCCTTTTAACCCGTTATACTTTTGCAGGGGCGGCCTATTTCGAACGCATGAAAGAAAAGGGCTTATACACAACGGATCCTGAAACTGTGCGCAATCGTATTAAGAAATACGATTTGGATAATATATACAAAGAAAAGGTACTATGATATACTAAAAAACTGGTGAGGAATTATGAGATTGAATAAATACATTGCAAAGGCAGGAATCGCTTCAAGGAGAAGGGCTGATGAGTTGGTCTTTGCGGGAAAAGTGAAAATAAATGGTGCTGTTGTAAATACCCCTGGTCACAATGTAGAAGAAGGTGAAGTGGTCGAAGTCGATGGTATAGTAATAAGACCTTCGAATAGATTGATTTACATCATACTTAATAAACCCAAAGGTTATATTACAACAGCCAGTGATGAAAAGGGACGGCCGACAGTTATGGACCTTGTAAGTGATATAGATGAAAGGTTATTCCCCGTCGGCAGACTTGATTACAATACTTCAGGGATGTTGATTATGACTAATGATGGAGATTTAGCATACAAGTTGACTCATCCCAAGCATGAGGTGGAAAAAACCTATAGGGCAAGGGTTGCTGGTGTATTGTCCGATGAAAGGGTAGCTCGTCTAAGAAAAGGTGTAAATATTGGTGGTTATGTAACTAATCCTGCAGTTGTCAATGTAATCAAGCAGATGGATAGAAGTGCATTTGTAGAGATTAAAATAAAAGAGGGCAAGAATAGACAGATACGTAAGATGTTTGACGCTGTTGGCAACAAGGTTGTAGATCTTGAACGAATAGCAATAGGAAAGATTTATCTTGGACATCTGATGCCGGGACATTATCGTAGACTTTCAGTAAAAGAAATTGAATACCTTAAAAATATATAAATGTGCACGGCTGTATCCCCCTAGTAAACCATTGATTGTCTAGGGGGATTTCCGGCCGACCCGTAATAAATTATATAGAGAGATTGAGGAAGTTAAGATTACTTTCTCTGTACATCTTTGGGAGTGACACAGATGCCTTCTGCTCTGCATACAAGGATTGGTTCTTCTAAGACATCGGCTGCTGATGGACTTATGTCATGTCTTGCTTCTATAACTTTATGTGCTTCAAACCTCATTTTTCTTGAGGTATTGCCAGCCTCATATATCTCGCCATATGCTTCGATAAAATCTCCAGCATATACAGGGGCAAGAAATTCCACATCGGTGTATTTTAAGAATAGGCCTTCATCCCCGTCAATTCTAATAAGCAGTTCAGTAGCGACATCACCGAATATGTGAACTAAATGTGCGCCGTCAATTAGATTTCCACCATAATGAGCATCTTTATATGACATTCTCAAACGAATTGTAGAAGTATATTTCTCCATTTTCTACCTCCTTGATGTAACAATATAACATAAACATATTATCAAAATATATTGCAAAAACTATACCATTGCGTTATGCTTGGATTAACATATAAAGTGAACCGATTTTGAATCAGAGGTAGACAACTGGAGGTGCATAAATTGACCGATCGTTTTGGAGTCAGCAGGGTACTCGAGCCTAAACATGTCCTTTCGACTTCCGCCTGGAGGATAGACAACAACCGTGAGATTGGCCCTAATGAAATTAGGGTATCGCTGAAAAGACTACATATTGAAAGCACAAGCTTCAAACAGATCTGTATTGAAGCAAACAACAACCCCCAAAAGATTAAAGACAGGATATACGATATAGTTATCAGAAGGGGAAAGATGCATAACCCTATGACTGACACGGGCGGAGTCCTATATGGCGTGGTTGAGGAAATAGGTAGTCAATATATTAATAAGAAAGGTTTGAAGGTAGGGGATGAAATAGTATGCAATGCATCCTTAGCAGCTATTCCGCTATACATAAGCCGCATAAACAATATCGATATGGCATATAACCAAATTGATGCGGAAGGTTATGCAATCCTGTTCGACGAATTTCCCGTCGTAAAGCCGCCTAAAGACATACCGATAAACCTTCTTTTGTTCGCTTATAACGAATCGGGTACTTTGTATGCAGTCAATCAGGCTGCAAAGGGAAAGAAGCAATTCCTGGTTGTAGGCAACAATCTGCTTACAAATATGCTTTTTGGCTATGCTGTACGCAAAGCCTCAGGACCTGGTGCAAATATAGTCTGCCTGTTTGACAATAAATCAGACATTATATTTAAAGGCAAATCGATAGATAAACTACTGAGAATAATATTTAATGAGATTCACTATGAAAACATATTAAGGCCGATAGAATGCATAAAGCGATTAGATGCTGAAGGTACTTTTGATATGAGCATAAACTGTGCAGATATACCGGGGGCGGAGACTGTCAACATTCTTGCTACCCGCTACGGAGGTACAGTATTTTTTGCAAATCTTATAAACAACTACAATATCGCACTCTATATAACTGAATCGATCTCCCGCCAGCTAAAAATCCGCAATGCAGAAGGTTATTTAGAAGAATATGATGAATTTGACATAAACATTATTAAAGAAATAGCACCCTACCTAAATCAGGCAACTGTAATTGAAAACAAGGTAGAAGATGATGTGGATTATCCTTTGGGTAGATCGATTAGAAGCTTTGAACTATCGGGCTACAGGAAGAGTCTTGTAGAAGACTTCATATGCGAAAGCACAGCAATGGCAGTGGTATTAGATGAGATACTCAGGGTTGCAAAATATGATTGCAATGTACTTATCACAGGAGATACTGGCGTAGGTAAAGAAAAGATTGCTACTATCATTCAAAAAAACAGCAACAGAAGGATGCAGCCTTTTATCAAAGTAAACTGTGCAGCAATAGCTAAGACATTGATAGAATCGGAGTTCTTTGGATACGAGAGGGGTTCGTTTACAGGGGCAAATCCTTCGGGTAAAAAAGGATTCTTTGAACTAGCGGATAACGGTATTATCTTTCTGGATGAAGTTGGAGAACTTCCTTTCGATGTACAGGCCAAACTACTTCGGGTTATTCAAGATGGTGAGTTTTACCGTGTAGGAGGCAGCACGCCGGTTAAGACAAATGTGCGCATCATCTCTGCCACCAATAGGGACTTAGAAGATGCCGTTAACCAGAAAAAGTTTAGAAGAGACCTCTACTATAGATTGAACGTATTTCCTATCAGGGTTCCCTCATTGAAGGAAAGGCGGGCAGAAATCCCTGCACTAACTAAGTATTTTATAAAAAAATATGGTGAGAAATTTGGCATCAACCGTACTATTTCGGAGGATGCTTTGGACTATTTGAAGAGCCGTGACTGGCCGGGGAACATAAGAGAACTTGAGAATGTAGTTCAAAGGCTACTGATAACAGCAAAGGGAGAGAGCATAAGCATCTTTGATGTTATGAAAGAGGTCCATGTCGATATGTTTGAATACTTAAGCAAAGACGACGAGGGTGAGGATCTTTTAGATGAGAGCAGGGAAATACCTTTAGACGTTATGGTGGGGAATTTAGAAAAGCGTATCATAAAACATGCATATGATAAATATGGGTCGACTAGGAAAGCTGAGAAAGCTATAGGGAAAAGCAAATCGCAGTTTATAAGAAAGAAAAACAAATATCAGCTTTAAACTGAACGTAAATCGGTTCACCCGAAATTAGGGATTGAACCGATTTTAATTCACTTGCGGTTTTTATTAGCCT
>JAAYSU010000218.1 GCA_012523915.1 Clostridiales bacterium | reverse complement strand
GGTATAGTAGGATCTGGATTTCATTCTTCCGTCGCATCCTGCCATAACAACAAACTTTCTAATTGCACCTGATTTAACAGCATCAACAACCTTATCTGCAAGAGCAAATACTTGGTTATGAGCAAAGCCACCTACTAATTTCCCCGTTTCAATCTCTTCAGGAGCTTTAAGTGTCTTGGCTAATTCGATAATTTCCGAGAAATCTTTTTTACCCTTTTCATCTGCTTCTATATGCTTGCATCCGGGGAATCCCGCTGAACCTGTAGTAAAGATTCTTCCTCTTACTTCTTCGCTCCTAGGAGGAACAATACAGTTTGTTGTAAAGAGAATCGGTCCATTAAATGATTCAAATTCGCTTGTTTGCTTCCACCATGCATTTCCGTAATTTCCTACAAAATTATCATACTTTTTAAAGAAAGGATAATAGTGTGCAGGTAACATTTCGCTATGAGTATAAACATCCACTCCTGTGCCCTTGGTCTGCTCTAATAGTTGTTCAAGATCCTTCAAGTCATGTCCAGATATAAGGATTGCAGGGTTATTTCTCACTCCAATGTTAACCTCTGTAATCTCAGGGTTACCATATTTAGAAGTGTTGGCCTCATCAAGCAAAGCCATAGCTTTAACGCCGTATTCACCTGTTTTAAGTGTAAGAGCCACTAGATCATTTAGTGAAAGATTGTCATCAAGTGTCGCAGCAAGTGCTTCATAGATGAATTGATAGATTTCTTTCTCTTCTTTACCTAAATTAAGAGCATGCTCTTTATATGCTGCCATCCCCTTTATTCCGTATGTAATCAATTCTCTTAAAGAGCGTATATCTTCATCTTTTGTAGACAATATACCTACAGAAGCAGCTTTTTCTAAAATGGATTCTCTTGTATCCACTTCAAAAGTACAGGCATCATGTAAATCACTAACTTCAATACCTTGTCTAAGCTCATCTCTTGTCACTATATTCTTTCTGATTTGAGCTTCTATTGCCTCATCGTCGAAATTAGCATTTGTAATTGTCATAAACAGACTTGTGAGCACCTGATGATTAACATCATCAAGTTCTTCTACATTAAGATTTCCTTTTACTACTATTTCAGAAATACCTTTTACAGTGTAAATTAATAAATCCTGTAGGTTGGATACCTCTGCAGTTTTACCACATACTCCGCGCACATCGCACCCTGTTCCCTTTGCTGTCTCTTGACACTGATAACAAAACATATTCACAATAGTTCCTCCTTTGTTAGTTCTTTTACTTGGGTTAATTATATATCATAGCGAATGTGCTGTATGTTGCTTTTGCAACATAATAACATTTATTATGAAAAATCAAATATTATAATGCTAAATCAAAACCAGGAAAGCCCGGAATCAAATCTTGGAATTCAATTACATTAGCACCATCAGGTAGCGATAAAGAAAGTTCCTTATCTGTTTCTACCATTTCTGTTTCAACAAAAATTTCCATTTCAAAAGCGTTTTCTAGCCCGAAGAACAGGTTCATCTTTACATCATATAAGCCACCATTCATTTCAAGGACAAGGCTGTTATTCTCTATTGAGCCGCTAATATTAACATCATATGAAATCAAACTATCATCTTTTTCAACAATGGTTAATTCAGCTTCAAATTCTTGATCAAGAACTTTATCAATATCTAATGAGTATATTGTGTTACCCCTTTCAACCTTACGATCAAAACACTCATCTCCGACAATACTCTTAAGTTCATCATATCCTTTAACTATACCTTCGTAGGTTGAGATGTCGACCTCAATAAGGGCAAAAACTAACTCTAACATATCAGATATTTTCAAATCTTTAGCATTGATAAAAGGCCTAATGTCCATACCCATTTGATTATAGATATCACAAATATTCATCTTTATCCATGTGTTATTATCAACACCAAGAACTATGGAGAATAATTCTGAGTTCATGAACATATCTCCCGATTCTCCATCAAGCTTGGTCTGAATTTTGATATTTTTTAATAAATCCAAAACACCTTCCATTTCTTGCATTTCTTCTTCAGATAAGTCAGGAAGGGCTGTGTCTATACTTAAATCAATAGTAAGATCAGCACTGTTTCCCTGCTGAATACCTTCTAACTCTCCGTTTATACTAAAGGACATTCCTTCTACAAAAGGAAGGGCGTTTATGGTATAAGCCATATCAAAACTACCTGTAGCTTCATAGGGTTTTGTCATATCGATGTTAGAAGTCATTAGCTTTGCTAATATAGAAAAGTCTTCTTCTACATTGCTGAATATCTCAGAGAAATCGATGATTATTGCAACCTCTTCCTCATTATCCCACCCAACTTTGTATCCCATGCTTTCAGCTATAAATCTGACAGGGACATAAGTTCTCTTTAACTTAGTATCTAAAAATGGAGCTACATCCATATTAGATGTTTTCGTCTCTCCATCTTCTGTGATAAATAATTCCTTTCCCCCTATAACAAAGGAAATTTCGATATCATCCTTAACTGTAGTTACCTTCCCGTTATCATATTGAACTTCTGCTCCCATTGTTTCAAATATCTGTCGGAAGGGTACCATTGTTCTCCCATTTATTAATTTGGGATGAGCATCCGTAAACTCTATGTATTGTCCGTTGTACTGTACTCTAATGCCAGTATCGTCCTTTGCATCCGCAGCAAATGCCATTACCGATGCTGAAAGTGTTAGCATTAAAACTAAAGTGGTTATAAACAGTGTTTTAATTATCCTCTTCATTTTCCTCCCCTTTCTAGGTGCACAATAACCTAATTCCCAAATAGTTTATTTTTTAACAACTAAATTATACCTAATAAATGAAAATTACTCCAGCTCTTTTTACGAGAATGAATAATATATTGAAAATGGAAAATAATATGTTTATAGATTACTAGTTATTTCACGATATC
>JAAYSU010000223.1 GCA_012523915.1 Clostridiales bacterium | reverse complement strand
TCTGTATTTAAGGTGTTTTTTGATCCTAAAGTTAATAAAGGTAAAGGCCAGATAGTTATTGACCCTGTTAGCCCTGTGTGTTTCTTCCCTGATCCTAAAGTTAAGACCGCTTGGCAGTTACAAGAGGCTGACTATATTATACATGCTACTATGAAATCAATAGAGTATATTAAAGCTACTTTCGGTGAGCAGGCTGAGTTTGTGAAAGCACAAGCTGACCCTTCTTTGTCACTAGAGATATTTGACGGTGAAGGAGATACTGCTACTGAGCACGGTAGAAATAAGGTAATGCTGATTGAGCGGTGGGCACGTACTAAAAAGGGTGGGTTAAGGCTTACTCAGGTTGCTGACGGTGTGTTACTGTACGATAGTGAGCTACTTCCTAAAGGCGAGGGTGCTCCTAAAGAGAGTTTTTATCGGCACTGTCAGTATCCTTTTGTGGTAATCAATTGTTACCCGGTAGAGGGTTGTCTGTGGGGCATGGGAGACGTTGAACTTCTTAAACCCACTCAAGATATTATAAACGATCTTGACGACCAGATCAGGCTTAATGCTCGGTTGACTGGCAATACTCAGCATGTTGTAGGTACTGCGTCTGGTATCAATCCACGTAAATGGACAGCTAAAGCAGGGCTTAAGATTGTAGCCCGTGACCCTAACGCCTGGAAGACTGTATCCCCACCACCAATGCCTTCATATATCCTTAACAGACGGATGGAGGCCAAGCAGGAGAGTGAGATTATCTCTGGTAGGCCGGACGTCACAGAAGGGCGTAGATCTGGAGGACTAAGAGCCGCGTCTGCTATCCTAGCTTTACAAGAGGCTGGTAACAGACGTGTTAAGCATAAAAAGATATTCTTAGAAGATGGTCTTAGCCAAGTGGTAGAGCTGTGTGTTGAGTATATTAAGGAGTTTTTCACTGAGGAGCACGCGTTTAGGATCATGGGCCGGAGACCTCAGTATATATGGTTTAGGGGCTCTGATCTTCTTAAGGTACCGAAGAAGATACCTGTTCCTGGGGCAGAGGACCAGTACCAGCCTCTTGCTGGGGAAGGTGGCGAGCCGGTAACTAAAGAAGCTGAGTTTGATATAAGAATCTCTATTGGAGCTGGTTTGCCTAGTAACCGTGCGTTCTTGTACCAGACTATATTAGAGTTGGTACAATATAATATCTTTACGGTAGAAGAAGCGCGGACGTTTATTAAAGAGTTCCTGGGCTGGCCTGTGATAGACCCGTTAGAGCCTGTGGGTAATTTCTCTAAGATGCAAGTACCTCTTCCTGGAGGAGCTTATGAGCAGCCTCAAGGCCCGGGCCCGGACGAGATGGCTATGCAGACACCACAGCAAGTGCCCCCTGAGCTATTGATGAATCTAGTTAATATGATGGGTGGTGCTCAACGGTGAGTTTAACGGAGAAGTATCTTAGACACGCCTTAAAGTCTGATCTTGTAAACCAGCCCTCGGTACGTAACCGCATGATGAATCTTCCTGTGTGCCCACACTGTGAGCGTCCAGCTCTAAGACATACTAGGAGAGGAGACCCTGTGCGTGGGTATATTACCTGTCCTGTGTGTGGGTATCATGGGCCTACTACTATGAGTGTAAAATGCTTCATGCAGGAGCATGTTTCTAAATAAGCTCGTCACTCGGAGGCGTACAGAGTGTATTTCGCCGGGGGGCGTGACATCCCTGACAACGCGGAAAGGCGCGAATCTCGTCTAGCAAGACGTAAAAGTGCATGGAGGGGTTATAATGGGTGACAATCTTGGACAGCAAGACACTACAATGGGCGGTGAAGGTATTGTTGATCCAGTAACTACTGATGCTACAGAAACGGGTAGTGAGCGAGAGGTACAGACAGCACAACAAACCGAAGATAAGGATACTACGTATACTAAGGAAGACGTTTCCCGTATTATCCAGGCCCGTCTTGCTGGAGAGCAGCGTAAGTATGGAGACTATGATAAGTTAAGGGCCTTGTCTTCCAAGCTAGAGAGGCTTACCGGAAGAACGGCAGACGATTTATCCCAGCAACTTGATATTTACTACCAACAGCTTGAGGCACAGCAGTCCGGTTTACCTCCACAAGCACATCAAGAGATCAATATGGCTAAACAAGCTGCGATTCAAGCCTACCAGCAGAATCTTGATCTGAGGTTGGCTATTGAGGAGCAAAATATGAAACGCGATCCTGTCTATGCCGATCTTAAAGGTGAGCTTAGAGAGGCAGCCTATGCCTACGCTAGGAGAGCTGGAGTATCTCTTACACAAGCATACTGGGCTGTTAACGGCCCAGCTAAGGCCAAACAGTTAGAGCGCGAGATTGAGCAGCGTATTTTAGCTAACCAGAAGCATCGTGATGAATCCGGTGTGGTAACAGGTGACTCTGCCGAGGAAGCTAAGAGCCTTGGACTGACAACGGAGCAAATACAGGCAGCTAAACTACTTGGTATGACCCCTGCTGAGTACGCTGCTTTTGCTAAGGTTGATAACCTTGAATCGTATCGTAAATTTAAGAAGGATAAGAAGAAAAAGTAGGGGGTGCAGACTAGATGTTTGGATTCATAACCCGTTATGGCGGTGACTGCGTTGTACCAATTAAAGAGTTCCCTGTCGGGGCTGACCCTGTGGTACGGGGTACTCCTGTGGTACTAGCTAGCGGTGTAATAGAAGCCGGTACTGCTAACTCCACAGCCTTTGTGGGTGTGGCTAATGGCACTGATGGTGCTAATGTAGAAGTAATATTGGGGCTAGAAGATGTTGTTTTTATTGCCGACTATATTGGGAGCACTAAGACTACGCTTGCAGCAGCTGATGTAGGGTCAGCTTTTGGCCTTGACACAACTGGCAAGAATATTGATCTGGATAACCCTGAGACTACGGGAGCAACTTCCTTTGATGCTCCTTGGGTCGTAGTTGGGTATGATAATAACAACGCTAAGGCTTTGGTAAAGCTGAAAGCTGCTGCCCGTCAGGCTGTTATTTAACTACTGTTTATAATGGGGGTGTAATGGATGCCAGGAGTAGTTTCTAGTTCTAATTTTGCGCTCTTACTAGAGCCTAAACTTAGACAGATATTCTTCGAGACTTATGATGAAGTACCTGAACAGTACTCTAAAGTCTTTAATGTTAAAGGTTCTAAAAAGGCACAGGAACATGACTTCCATATTACTGCTACTGGTGAGTGGAAGAAGAAGGAGTCTATGGGCGGTATCAATTACCAGACCATTGATCCGTCTTTCGAGGTTCACTACACTCACGAAGAGTGGGCAGACGGTATTCAGGTAGAGCGTAAGCTGATTGATGACGAGATGTATGATGTCATCAACAAGCTACCGGCTACACTTGCCCGTACCGGAAGAGCCACTGTAGAACGGGTAGCAGCTTCCGTACTCAACGATGGCTTTACTGCCAACGGTTATGACGGTAAACCTTTGTTTGCTGACGATCACCCGTTGGAGAAATCTTCTCTCGCTGGTGATAACGCTCTTGCGTTAGCATTAGATGACACTAACCTAAAAGCCGCTATGGTGCTCTTTAGGGCACAAAGGGACGGAGCTGGGCTTCTTATCCAGACTAATCCTAAGAAGCTTATTGTACCGCCTGATCTAGAATTCACGGCTTTAACGCTGTTGCAGTCTGTGCAGACTGCTGGTACAGACTATAACGACGCTAACGTAATTAGAGGCAGGCTAGACGCGGTAGTGTTAGACTACTTAGAAGATGCTACTGCATGGTTCTTGCAGGACCCGGTGCTACACGAGATGAATTTCTTCTGGAGAATCAAGCCTGAGTTCAAGCGGGT
>JAAYSU010000217.1 GCA_012523915.1 Clostridiales bacterium | reverse complement strand
GTCTGAAAACACTTTCTTTCCCACAAAAGACAAAGAAACTTCATCTCTTTCATAAAATCTGCGCCCAGAGATAAAACGATTTAAATAGGGTCTAAGGACAATAGTCTTAGATATTGCTGCTAGAAAAAGATGAAATAAAGTAACTTTATACGATGTATTAAGTTGATTTACCTCATTTAAATAAGCCAAAGCATCTGTAATGTCTATTTTTTCATGTATGTAAACTTCGCATTCAGTGCGTATAGGCATTATATAAGGCATAAATTGATGCATGGGATCCAGATCTCTTACACGACGAGCATCCCTTCTATCACCACGACCTCTCTTTTGGGCTTTCAAGTCATATCTCACCCCGTTCGTTCAAGTAATTTATATAACGATTATTTTATCACTTTGATAAAATTTGTCAATTATTTCATAGTATAATCTTTTACTATTTTATAGCAAAAGAAAATTCCCCAGAAACGGAGAGTTTACCGGATACAAATCCCTCGCCCTTCGCGAAATAAAAAGGAGGCCTGGTCTTTGTTATCTCACTTCTTAATTCAATTGTATCACCTGGTCTTACTACATTTTTAAAACGCACATTGTTTAAGCTGGTGAAATATGGTGTACTCCCTTCTGTTTCTGCTGTTAAGAGAACTGCAGTAGTTTGAGCCATCATCTCACATAAAATAACACCTGGCACTACTGGATTTCCAGGGAAATGGCCCTGTAAAAAGAATTCATCACCTCTTATTTTATATCGACCAATTGCAACACCATCTTCTACATAAGCCTCATCTAAAAGCAACATGTTATCACGGTGGGGTAGTATCATTTCAAGTTCTTTTCTATTCATAGATTTACCTCGCTTTTAAGAATGCTATTACAGAATTATGACCGCCAAATCCTAATGATGTAGATATAGCAATATCTACATTGGCTTCTACGCTAGCATTGGGTGTGTAGTTCAAATCACATTCTGGATCTTTTTCTTTGTAACCAATAGTTGGGGGGATAATATTAGATTCTAAAGCAATAATACTTGCAATTGCCTCGGATGATCCTGCAGCTCCCAACATATGTCCGAACATCGATTTCGAACTACTAATATGAATATTTCTAGCTTTTTCTTCTCCAAATGCTTTTTTTATTGCGATTGTCTCGGATAAATCATTTAGAGGAGTAGATGTGCCATGAGCATTATAGTAAACATCCATATCCTCACTATATCCTGCCTCCTCAAGGGCTAGAATTATAGCGTTCTTTGCACCTTCAGCTTCGGGATGGGGTGCAGTTATATGGTATGCGTCACATGTATTACCGTAACCAGCCAGTTCAGCGTAAATTTTGGCACCACGTGCTTTAGCGTGTTCATATTCTTCTAAAATTAAAACAGCAGCTCCTTCTCCCATCACAAAGCCATCCCTGCGTTTATCGAATGGTATGGAGCTATCATCTGGTATGTTACGCTTTGATAGCGCCATATTGTTTGTAAAGCCGGCTATACTCAAGGGATTAATAGCAGCCTCGCTACCTCCTGCAATGATAGCATCAGCATAACCATAACGAATAGCCCTAAAGGCTTCACCTATAGCATGAGTAGATGTAGCACATGCTGTTACTACTGGCAGACAAGGACCTGTAGCATTATATTTTATGGCTATATTTCCTGCTGCAATATTGGATATCATCATAGGGATAAAAAGTGGAGATACTCTTTGGGGACCTTCAGAGAATAACTTTTCCGCACAGGATAAAAATGTTTCCATTCCGCCTGTACCCGAACCTACATAAACACCAAATCTTTCGGGGTCGACATTGCCTAGTATCTCACTATCTTTTACAGCTTGATCAGAAGCGGCTATAGCATATTGAGTAAACCTATCCATACGCTTTGCTTCTTTTTTTGTTACATATTCAGTGATTTCAAAGTCCTTAACTTCAGCAGCAATTTTAACTTTGTAATCACTAGGATCAAAATACGTAATATAATCTATTCCACATACACCATTTAAAAGATTTTCACGAAATGTATTAATATCATTTCCTATAGGTGAAATTATTCCCATACCTGTAACAACTACTCGATTCACATATATAACCCCCCATCGATTTTGATAACTTCTCCAGTGATGTATTCAGCATTGTCCGATGCTAAGAATGTTGCTAATTTAGCCACTTCCTCCGGTTGCCCCATTCTTTTTAGGGGTATCTCCTCAACTGCGGCTTCTATTATCTTTGATGATAATTTTTCTGTCATATCAGTTTGAATAAAACCCGGTGCTATTGCGTTACATGTTATATTTCGCCTTGCAAGTTCTTTCGCAACAGATTTAGTCAATCCAATAATTCCAGCTTTTGCGCTTGAATAGTTAGCCTGACCTGCATTTCCTGCAATTCCTGAAACAGATGAAATATTGATAATACGACCTTTTCTTTGTTTCATCATATGAGAATATAGATGTCTTATCATATTGAAAGATCCTTTTAAATTTATGTCTAACACTTCATTGAAATCCTCTTCTTTCATATTAAGCATCAGACTATCTCGTGTAATGCCGGCATTATTTACAAGTATATCTACTTTCGGAAATACTTTAAGTATTTCTTCTACAGTTTTCTTAGTATCTTCAAAGGATTTTACATCACATTTAAATGATACCGCCTCTCCTCCCAATGCCCTTATTTCTTCTACAGTCGCCTCGGCGGCATCACTGTTGCCTCCATAAATCAATGCAACAGAAGCACCATTTTGGGCAAATTCAATTGCGATTGCTTTGCCTATTCCTCGGCTCCCTCCAGTCACTATAGCATTTTTTCCTTTAAGCATTAGTCAGTTCCTCCTGTGCTTTAATTAAAGTTTTTTCGTCTTCAACATTGAGAATTGTAACTTTTCCCAGTATCTTTTTTACCATATTTGATAATGTCTTACCAGGCCCAACTTCAACAAAAGTATCAACTCCATGCTTATTTAAATTCAATATTAATCTATGCCATAATACGGGAGAGTTAATCTGCTGAAAAATCTGTTCACGATTTTTATAAGCTTCCCCCGTAACATTTGAAAATACGGATATTTTACCTTCTTTATAATCTATATTTTTAAACTCAGATTCAAGACGTGTTCTTGCTTCATTCATCATTGGTGAATGAAAACCTCCACTTACCGCTAGCTTTAAAGTCTTACCTCCATGCTCTGAGACCAGTTTGGGAAAATCCTTTGAAGATTCAACTGTACAAGAAACAACAGTCTGAAGTTCAAGATTATAGTTTACGGGGTAACATCCTTCTATCTTACTGCATATCTTCTCTACATCTTCGCCCTTTAACCCAATTACAGCATACATGGTTCCGGGATTTTTTTTACCACAATCATCCATGTATTCTGCTCTTTTAATTATGAATTTAAAAGCATCTTCTGTTGAGATGTATTCTCCGAATGCTAATGCAGGTATTTCACCTAAAGAAAACCCTGCTAAATAGTCTGGGATAATAGCTCTTTCCTTAAGAGCTTCCGCAGCAGCGAGATCAACACAGAAAAGACAGGGCTGTGTATTCCTGGTGATAATCAACTCCTCATCCGTGCCTTCAAAGCATTGTTTTGAAGTGCCAGGCCTTATAGAATCAGCTAATTCAAATACCCTAGCTGCATTCTTTGAACACTTTGCAAGTTCCTTCCCCATTCCTGTGTACTGGGAACCCTGGCCTGAGAACAAAAAAGCTACCGTACCCATTTTATTGCACC
>JAAYSU010000216.1 GCA_012523915.1 Clostridiales bacterium | reverse complement strand
TTTTCTATCAAGACGAGATTTAATTTGTCATCTCTGCGTTTCTTATCCCTCTTAACTGCTTCCACCATTTTCACAATATTTGTATCCTCAGGAAGTTGGTAGGGAAGGTTATAAGATGTTAAGATATTCTTTATTAATGAAGAGGTATTCGGCGCAGTCAAACCCGCACGTTCACTCGCAACGGTAGTCATATACATACCGATTGCTACAGCCTCTCCGTGTGTGTATTTTCCATCAGGGAAGTAATCTTCTATGCAGTGACCAAGGGTGTGGCCAAAGTTTAATAGCATGGCAATACCTTGATCCTGAGAGTCCAATTCTATGATTTGTTTCTTAATTAAACAACAGCGGTAGATAATAGACTCAATACCAGATCCATCACTTCTTTCTGCCTTTGCCTTAAGATCAGAAAAAAGGTCTGGGTCAAAAACACAACCGTATTTTATCACTTCCGCCATGCCATCTTCAAATACTCTATCAGGGAGTGTCCTGACAAAATCGGGATCAATTAACACTTCTTTGGGCTGATAAAATGTACCTGCCATATTTTTCCCTTCAGGCAAGTTGGCTCCGTTTTTTCCTCCAATACTGGCATCCACCATTGCCATTAGGGTAGTAGGAACCATTATTAAATTAATCCCTCTTAGGAAAGTGGCAGCTGTAAAGCCTGCTATATCGCCTATTACGCCTCCTCCAAATGCAACTATAACATCGTCTCTTGCTAGTTGAAAATCTAACAATTTCGAATAGAGTTTTGGTACCATATCAAATGATTTGCTGTTTTCACCTGGAGGCAATGAAATAAGTTTCCACTGAATGCCCGCCTCATTCATCTGTTTGCTAAGTCGTTCTTCGTAAATACTCTTTACTGTATCGTCAGTAATGACAGCAATTTTTCTCCCAGGAAATAACTGGGAGATAATGCTACCAAACTTGTAAAATAGACCGGTTTCCGTAGTAACTTTATATTTCTGTAATTTAGTATTAATTGTTAACGTTTGACGCATAAATATCACCTCGTGACCAGTATACAGCAAGTTATTGATTTTGCAAAGTGTTGCTTTTAATGTTAAAAGCATATATACTATTTTAAAAAGATTTTTTAAGTAGGGGTATAGCATGAATGACAATATAATAGTAACACTGACTTGCAGTAATTTACGAAGATGGGGTAGGCAGGCACTTTCAGGGCATTGGGCACCCGCTGTATTAGCAACAGCATTGTTTATGTTATTATCCGTTTTTCCAATACTTGTCCTTACTTTATATTTCGACTCCGATGTAGTGAGTTTCATGTCTAATATATATGGAGTTATAATAAACGGGCCTCTGACATTGGGTTATACTGTTTTTATCTTAGCCATATTTCGAAGAAGGGAAACAACTCCTGCTGAGGTTTTCTACGGTTTTGAACATTTCGGCAAAGCTTTTGGACTTTTTATAGTAGTAAATGTACTTGTTCTTTTATGGTCTTTGCTTTTTATTATCCCAGGTATAATAGCAAGCTATCGATATGGAATGGCCTTTTTTATACTTGCTGATAATCCCAATATTGGCATCATGGATGCAATAGAAGAAAGTAAACGATTGATGGACGGCAATAAAATGAAGCTGTTTTGTCTAGACCTTTCCTTTATTGGTTGGGCATTACTATCAGTGATGACCTTTGGGATAGGATTCTTATGGTTGATGCCATACATGTATGCTTCAAGAGTAGGTTTTTACGAAGTAGTAAATGGCAATCTAAGACCGCGGATAAGACAAGATGAATCGAACGGTATTACGCTTAGTTAGCACATAAACAATACCTTCCGGCATATAATAATTTGTATGTAAGGAGGGAATTATATGAGTGGAAAAGCAAGACATTACTTTCCGGGCAATAATACACCGGAAGGTTTTTTTTCCTATTATCACTATATACTTAGCCAGCATGAGGCTAAAAAGATCTGGTGCATAAAAGGCGGGCCTGGAGTAGGCAAGTCTACCTTCATGAAAAAAATTGGAAAATCCATCTTATCTTTAGGTTATGATGTAGATTTTCTTCATTGTTCATCAGATAATAGCTCTATAGATGGGATAGTTATAAGGGATTTAAAGATTTCGATTATAGACGGAACAAAGCCCCATATTGTAGATCCGATTAATCCGGCTGCAGTAGATTCTATTATTAATCTTGGTGATTATTGGAATGAGCCAGCTATAAGGAAAAATAAATTTGAGTTGATTAGAATCAATGAGAATATCAAAGACCTATTTTCTCGTACCTATAACTATTTAGCAGCTGCGGAAAAAATGTATGACAATGTAAGTTCAATTATAGGTAAGAAGTTAAAAGATGGAGAACTGTATAAAATTGCGGCCTCTTTAATCGAAGAGGAACTCTCCCATAAAGAATTGACTACAGATATTGGTCAGCTTAAACGATTTTTCGCAAGTGCTATAACACCGACAGGAATAGAGAACTATTTAGATGTACTTACCGAAGGTTATGAAAAAGTATATATCCTTCAAAGCCCAATCGGTATTAATTGTGGACGGATTTTAAGCTTAGTTTTAGAAAGTGCTCTATACAGGGGCCTTGATGTCGAAGCCTTCTATTGTTCAATGAAACCTGGAGATAAAATTGAGCATCTGCTGATACCTGATCTTTCAGTTGCTATAGTCACATCCAATGAATATCATATGATTGAACCTAATGGAAAAACTTTAATAGACATTAATGCATTAGAATCTCAAGAATTATCCCAAACACAGGCTCATATTGCCTCCGATTCATTGGAGAGGATGGATGATCTAATCAATAGAGCCGTGGAATGTTTAGGGGAGGCAAAGAAAGAGCATGATCATTTAGAATCCTACTATATTCCCAATATGGACTTTTCCAAAATCGAACTGCTAAGAAGGGAAATAGAAGAGAGTATTAAAAAACTGTCCTAAGTTAAAGTTTGCCTTTTAATTATCCGATGTGTATAATTATTTATTATAATTCTATTTAGCTGGTACACAATGGTAGGAGAGGTGCATTATGAGTAGTCTTGAGAAAAAATACCCTGTTGTTGAAGTAGATTTAAAGAAACTTAAGCATAATATCGATGAGATGGTAAGAAGATGTAGAGAAAAAGGTATCAGTGTTGCAGGGGTGGTTAAAGGATTTAATGCTATTCCTGAGACTCTAAGACTTTACGAAGAGTCTGATTGTACCCAGATTGCCAGCTCAAGGCTAGAACATCTTGAGGATGCACGAAATATGGGACTAAAGGGTCCTTTTCTCGCCATACGTATCCCTATGTTAAGCGAAGTACCGGATCTTGTAAGGCTTGCAGACATGAGTCTTAACAGTGAATTAACTGTAGTAAAGGCTATAGATGAGGAATGTAAGCGCCAGGGTAAAAAACACAGTGTTATCTTAATGGCTGACCTTGGAGACTTAAGAGAAGGCTACTGGGATAAAGAGGAAATGGTAGAAGCAGCCTCCTATATTGAAAACAATTTGGATAAGGTCTATCTTGCAGGGGTAGGTACCAACCTCGGCTGCTATGGTTCAATAAATGCCACACCTGAAAAAATGGAAGAACTTATCTCTGTTGCAGAATCCATCGAAAGAAGAATAGGTAGAAGGTTGGATATAATATCGGGTGGTGGGACTACCTCATTCCCTCTAGTATATAACAATACAATGCCCAAGCGTATAAATCATCTCCGTATGGGAGAGGGGATAGCTTTAGGTAAAGATTTACAGGATCTTTGGGGACTTGATATGAGTTTTCTGAACAAGGATGTTTTCACTTTAAAAGCTGAGATTATAGAAATTAAGGACAAACCTAGCTATCCGGTTGGAGAAATATTTGTTGACTGCTTTGGTAATCGCGGCGAATACGTAGATAGAGGAATACGGAAAAGGGCGATAGTTGGCGTAGGTAAAGTTGATTTTGCTCTTGATTCTCAGCTGGAGCCTAGGACTAAAGGTGTTGAAGTATTAGGTAGCAGCAGCGACCATCTGATACTAGATATTGAAGAAACCAATGAGGGACTAAAAGTTGGGGATATTTTAGAGTTTGATCTAAGGTACTCAACTATGGTATATTTAACAAGTTCAAAATATGTAAGAATAGAGTGCATAAATTAAAAGAAAGAGAGCGACCTGACTAGTGAAAGAGAGTATTATCAGACAAGACAAAAACTTTATTCCACTGCTCTTTGCAGGGGATATAAACGTTTACAGTATGGCAAGAGCTTTTCATGAAATGTACGGCATAAAACCCTATGTTTATGGGAAATATCCAACAGGTTATTGCTATCAAAGTAAGATAATGCATTATAGGGCTGTAAAAGATATAGATAAGCAGGATACATTTTTAGACACAGTTATCAAATTTTCTGATCAAAACAAGGACAAGACTATTCTGCTTATTGGATGCGGGGATAGTTATGTACAGCTTATCAGTGCCAACAAAGACAATTTCCCTAAAAATATTGTTGCGCCATATATAGACGTCGAAATGATGAATGATTTGATCCATAAAGAAAAGTTCTATAACCTTTGTGAGAAAGCGGGAGTAGATTATCCCGATACATTTGTTCATCGAAAAGATATGGGACGAGATTTCAAGCTTCCATTTAAGGGCCCATTTATTATCAAGCCATCAAATGGCATTGAATATTGGAAACATCCATTTCCTACTCAAAAAAAAGTATATAAAGTCGATAGGGTTGATGAAGTATATGAGGTTTTAGATAGTATCTATAAGGCAGGTTATAACGACAGCATAATTATCCAGGACTACATACCCGGTGATGACACTTACATGCGGGTTCTTACCAACTATTCAGATAAGAATGGCGAGGTAAAACTCATGTGCTTAGGCCATGTACTTCTTGAGGAACATACACCTCATGGCATTGGTAATCACGCCGTTATAATTACCGAGCATAATAAAGAGGTTGAGGACCAGTTTAAAAATCTGCTGGAAGAAATAAACTATATTGGATTTTCCAATTTCGATATTAAATACGATCAAAGGGATGGAAAATACAAGGTTTTTGAGATCAATACAAGGCAGGGGAGAAGCAATTATTACGTTACTGCAACAGGAGCCAATTTAGCACAGTACCTAGTAGAAGATTGGATATACAATCATCCTATAGATTTTAGATCAGTGGATAAGAAATACCTTTGGATGGTGGTCCCAAAAAGAGTTGCTTTCAAATATATAAAACCCCTGGAGTATAAAAAACAGATGAAGAGTTTGATAAGAGAAGGCAAGTGGGTTAACCCTCTATACTACAGTCCAGATTATGGGCTCAAGAGGAAAATAACTCTTATCAAATCACAGCTAAGTCATTTTATCAAGTTTAAAAAATATATGTAGAAGGAAAAACAATATGTGGCAGACTAAAACTTTAGGAATAATCGGAGGAATGGGACCTCTGGCAACACAGTATTTTTATAAAAAAATCATTGAACTTACTGATGCTTCTTGTGATCAAGAGCACCTAGATTTAATAATATTAAACCATGCATCTATGCCTGATCGAACTGACCTTATACTATCAGGCCGTACAGATGAATTATATGAAGCGCTCCTTTATGATGCTAAAAAACTTGAATCATTATCAGTGGAAGCGATTGCAATACCTTGCAACACATCACATCTTTTAGTTGATAGATTACAAGAAGAGCTGTCTATACCTATCATCAACATGATAAAAGAAGCTGTAAAGGATCTAAACAAGGAAATTGAGTGTGTTGGCATCCTTGCTACTGATGGTACTATTAAAAGCGGATTGTATCAAAAATCCTGCCTTGAGGCGGGTATCAAACCCTATGTACCATCTCCTGAAAAACAGGAACTTGTGATGAAAATTATTTATGAAGGGATTAAAGCCGGTAACGAGATAGACTACAACGATGTAATTAAGATAGAAGGTGAACTTTCTGCAAACGGATGCCAGGCTGCTATTATGGCATGCACTGAACTGTCGTGCTTCAAGGATATGTATAAGCTCCCCGATTACTATATTGATGCTATGGAAGTTTTGGCCAAACGATCTATAGAAGCTTGTGGCAAGGGAGTTAAGAGGAGAATTAAATGAGGGAACGAAAATTACAGGATTATCTATTAATTCTGGAAGAATATAAGCTTGTTGAATCTATGAATCTAAAAGAGGATTCACTTAATTTGGATGTTGCCTATCTTTCATATGATTCTAAGGATATGAAAAAGGGAGGGATATTCATTTGCAAAGGAGCTCATTTTTTACCCAAGTATTTAGATGAGGCAATAGACAAGGGTGCAATTTGCTATATAAGTGAGATTGAATATGACATAAAGAATCTTGAATTTCCTCATATTATAGTATCAGATATAAGACGTGCCATGGCTGTTCTAGCAAACTTCTATTACGATGAACCCTGGAAAGACCTTAAACTCATCGGCATTACTGGAACCAAGGGTAAGTCTACAACAACATACTATATGAAATATATTCTTGACCACTATCTTAATAGTAGGGGTAAGTCTGAAAGTGCGATAATATCAAGTATTGAAGTTGATGACGGAGTAATCAAAGAAGAATCACATATAACCACTCCTGAATCTTTAATGCTTCTGAGACACTTTCACAATGCATTAGAAAGCGGTAAAGAATACCTAACTATGGAAGTTTCCAGTCAGGCTTTAAAATATCACAGAACACTTGGAATAACATTTGATGTTGCATGTTTTTTAAATATAGGTGAAGACCATATAAGTCCAATTGAACACTGTGACTTTGACGACTACTTTGATGCAAAGTTAAAACTGATGAGTCAGTGCAAGGTAGCTTGTGTAAATATTAATTCTAATCATGCCGATGAAATATGTGATTCTGTCGTGGGTGCAAAACTAATAACCTTCGGCACAGATGAAATGGCTGATATATACGGGTATAGAATAGTAAAAGAAGAAGATGGAATTAGTTTTCATGTAAGGACTCCTAACTATACTGAAAAGTTTAAGATCTCCATGGCAGGCTTTTTTAATGTTGAGAACGCATTGGCAGCAATAGCAACCTGTCATGCTTTAGATATTCCAAAAGAGAGCATATATGAAGGGCTGTTGAATGCAGAGGTGCCTGGTAGAATGGAAGTATTTATAGGCGAAAAGAGTAAAACCATAGTTATTGTAGACTATGCTCACAATCGTATGAGTTTTGAAAAGCTTTTTACATCTACAATAAAAGAATATCCGGATAGAAAAATTATAGCAATATACGGATGTCCGGGTAAAAAGGCTATAGCAAGAAGACAGGAGCTTTCTGAAATTGCAGGAAGATATGCTAAAAAAATATATATAACAGAAGAGGATCCGGGGGAAGAAGCTCTAGAAGATATCTGTAATGAGATAGCAAAATATATTAGAAGAACGGGTTGTCCTTATGAGATAATATTTGACAGGGAAGTTGCAATAAGAAAGGCAATAGAAGAGGGCGATGAAAAAACAATAATTCTCTTAACAGGAAAGGGAAGAGAAACAAGACAAAGAAGAGGAACAGAGTACATTGAATGTCCATCGGATGTTGACTTTGTATTGAAATACTTAAATTAGAGAGGCTATCAGATTGCGATGGCCTCTCTAATAGTCATCAGAAAATTCACCATCAATTACTGGAAAATCCTTATCTATCAATTTACCTGCCAAGTCATCATCTTCATCTTCGTCAATCTCATCCTTTTCTACTGCATATGAAAACTTAATAGATAATTCTTCTAAGGGATAATCAATACTTTCAGAAAAATCATATTCGTAGGCCTGCTCTCCCAATTTTTCTAACCTGTGCAATGTTATAGCTTCAAGCGCAGTTGTATTAATGGTTAAGCCATCAGTTTTGTTCTTGCAGATGACTATAGAATCAAAGGTAAACCATGTTCTAAATCTATAAAGTTCATCGATAAACTGGCGTTTTTGATCCTGATCATCGGCTTCTGAAACCAAACTAAGTAAGTGCTGTTGTATAGTCGACATTAGAGTGAAGAAATCTGTAGCATCATCAGGAATACCTTTTAGAACATCTTCAAAATAGCTATCAAGCAAATCCTCTAATATTTCAACTTCTACTTCCTTAAGTATAGCGTGAAAGATTTCGTAGGAAATGTCTTCTGGGCATTCTAAAAGTTCTGCGATGTGTTCGAAATATTCAAATTCATCAGGGCTATTTATTTCTAACAGTTCTAAAACTTCCTCTATGTTCATGGTGACCTCCTTTACAAATTCCTATCAAAATTTTTAAATGCCACACGAAACTCTGAAAGTTCGAAAATACGGTTTATCATATTCACGAAGTTTTCTGAGAGGTCGCTGGCATAGAAAGTATTATCACCTTCTGCTTTATTGGCAAATAAATTCTTAGCAGATAACTCATCAATTATACTTTCAACAATCTCTTCAGAAGGATTGACTATCGATATCCCTGGATAGAGTTTTTCAATGTTTGTTCTAATTAAGGGATAATGTGTACATCCTAAGACCAAAGTATCGATTTTATGGTATGAGATAAAGTGATCCAAGTAATATTTTATGGTCAGATCCATGATTTCATTTTCAATAATTCCTTCTTCAATAAGTGGTACAAGCGCAGGGCAAGCTAGAGAATGTAGTTTAAGTTCACTATTAAGCTTATGAATTAATTCCTCATATGCTTTGCTCTTAATTGTTACCTTTGTTCCAATTATGCCAATACTATTATTTTTATTACACTTTTTTGCAACTTTTTGAGCTGCAGGCTTAATAATACCCAAAATTGGTGTATCGGGATACCTTTCTCTAAGGTGGTCTAGGCAAGTTGAACTAACGGTATTACATGCAATAACTATCATCTTTACCTTCCTCTGGATAAGGAAATCCGCAATTTGTGTTGAGAAGGTTTTAATTGTTGAAAGTGCCTTTGAACCATAAGGAGTTCTTGCTGTATCACCAAAGTATATTATCCTCTCATCGGGTAAGCTTTTCATTAACTGTGAAATGCATGTTAGTCCTCCTAACCCTGAGTCAAAAAAACCAATTGGTCTATTATCCATATATACATTTTTCCTTTCAGTTTAGTATTATTTTATATAACATATTGCCTCGTTAGAAGCAGAGTTTGCAACTAGATAAAGTTTTAATGTAGATGTATCGTATACCCTAATAACATCTGTATAATTTTGTGTAACACTAGGAATTTTAGTATAAATATTTTCTGTGCGATCAAATATTTCTGGGCGGTAAACGCTATCTTCTCCTTGTATGAAGTTTCTATCAAAGATTGCAGCATAAAATATATTTGATTCAACTAGATCTTGGAAAAAATGACTTCCAAAGGAGAGTTCTGGCATAAGATCGTTTTCAAAGGAAGTCTCACAGAGGGCACTGACATTGCTGATTTGAGCAAACCGAACCGGAACACCTAGGTCGGGTGAAGACGTACCCCACCTACCTGGACCAATCAGCATTAGACTTTTTTTGTATTCCCTAGCATACTTATTAATCATTTCAATCTCTCTTGGAATACTATATTTAGAGTTGTAGGGTAAATCGTAATAGCCTTTGCCATCGACTATTGCTACTAAGTCAATAGGCATGCTTACAGGGCCTCCCATAGTCCCTCTCTTTAAATGGAAGAATGTTTTATCTTCAGAAACTGTTGGTATTGAAACGTCCTGTGCACCGCTACCCTTTGCTTGCAGCGGACGACACTGTACGAGATTTATAAGGAAGTCGCCGTCCTGCGAAAAATTTATAGTAAATTCAACGTCGACAGGATAGTTATAGTGGTCATGTATAGTCGAAAGAATTTCTCGCAATGTTGTAACAATTTCTTCGTTGTTGATTATTGAATCGCAAGTTGTGGATATAATATCCTTTTCAATTCCTTTTTCCCGTAGAAGTTCCTCTGCCTCCCTATCATGTTCAATTATCATACGCTGGTACCAGGATGGAAGCTTTGAAACAATATCCTCTAAACGAATGGTTTCAAAATAATTTTCATTTAAATTTAAAACATCAATATATTTTTGTGTAAATTTCTTTGCACTTGGTTTAAGTGATGGCTTATCCAAAGAAGCGATTCGAGGATAATCGTTCGAGATCCTATCAACTGCCCTAGTCCCTAAACCTGCAACTATTCTGACAAGGCCAGCATCGGCATCGATATCTTCATTCCAAACATAAGTATTGGTTGAATAAGCTACACCTGCCACACTTGGCATATAGATATCATCAAAGATTGAACCGCTGACACGCTGTACAAGAATTGACATCTGTTCATCAGCTTTATCCAAACCTCTACTCTGACGATATACTAAGGCAGATTCATCTAATGCGCTGGCATAAACTTCTTTAACTGCTTTTACGAAATCTTCATACCTTTCTTCAGGAGTTCCCTTGTTTACACAGAAGACCGATTCGTACTTACCTGCGAAGGCGTTGCCGAATCCATCTTCTAAGAAGCTACTGGATCTAACTATTATAGGATTCTGACCGAAATGATCGAGCATAATTTTAAAGTAGTCCTGAACTAGCTCTGGAAAGTCACCGTGTATGAGCTGACTTTTTAAAGCCCTTGCAGCAAGAAAGTAACCTTCGCTTGATTTATGCTCCAGCCACAGCTTCCACCAGTTGTTACTTATTAGAAAGGTGTAGAAAACGCTGGTTCCAATATAAAAGGAATCATGGGGTTCAATATATTTTGAAAGATCAGGTCTATTGTTTTCAATGATTTTTCTAGCAAGAAGCATCCCTGCTGCCTTTCCACCGATACTACCAGAGCCAATCAATCTATCATTGATATCTAAATAATCCTGTATATTGAAGTTTTCTTTAAACAAGCTTTCACGCTTTTTATCTCTTCCAATTAATATTCTATAGACCTTATCCTTAATCTCAGCCTGCTTTTCTTGACTTTGATTTATTGCGCTATTTGCCCTCATAAAGAATAAATCCCAGTTATCCAGGTTTCGTCTTCCGTTGGCGATACCTTTAGCACCAAGTTTAGAATAATATTTACTTGTACTAATACCATCTTTTAATGGTATTAGCTCATTTCCTTCTTTGTCAGTGAATAGATGTGGGAGAAACATGGTATCTGTATGGCGTCTTCCTACTTTAAGGGGATGAACATACATGCCTTCATCTGTATCCAGGGCATTGATATAGATATCAGCAGCTTCTCTAACCTGTTGTATCGCTTTATAGGAGTGCTTTTGACGCATGATACTGAAGTAAGCTACAGAACCTAATTCTCTAATTGAAGGGCAGAGCGCCTTAAAGAAATTCCTCATCATAAAATCTGCAGCCCATTCAGACTGAAGTTCTGATAGGCTGTCAAATATATAATAGGTTTTAGGCCCCTCTTTATATATGACTTTGTTAACCGTTACAGTGAAGGGTTCAAATCCTAAGTCAGGGTTTATATGAATTATTCTTAAACCTTCTTGCTCATCAAGAAGAGGTGGGTGTTCTGCAAAGCGGAAATATATGATATTCCTGCCGGTTGCAATTGCTTTTTTAGCAAGGGGTTTTACAAAGTACATATAATTATCTATGTTTGATATTTGCCATACTATGCTTTCACCAAGACGTATGCCTTGTAAAACCTTATCAAGACCAGGTAAACCTGATTCTATCTTCTGTGTTCTAGGCATTGTGCCTTCTCCTTTCAAATACATGGGTACCTGACTATTCACTTATAGTAGCTTTCATTATAACAACACTGAAAAAATACTGCAATAAAGGTTATTGACAAAACCTGTTAAAAAGGAGGAGTTTATTCAAAACTTTATGGTATAATACCTAATATAAATGCAAAAGGATGGGAGAGCTTAATATGAATAAAAGTATTAAAACACGCGATCAGATAGAATCAAAATATAAATGGAATATTGAAGCAATGTATCCCGATGAAAGTCAATGGGAAGAAGACTATAAAAAAGCGGAGAAACTGGGAGATGAATTTTTAAGTTTTGCTGGCAGCTTATCTGAAAGCCCTGAGAAAATGCTGGAAGCTTTCAGATCAAAAGATGAAATCTGGCAGACCGTTGAAAAGGTATATGTCTATGCTCGTATGAAGAGTGATGAAGATACAAGGATAGCAAAATACCTGTCCATGATGGATAAATCTCAAGCTTTGGTAGCTAGGACAGCAGCTAAGCTATCATTTTTCACACCGGAACTCTTAGAGATTTCAGAAGAGAAGCTTTTAGATTTCGTTTCTAAGTCTGAAGGATTAAAGCTTTATGAACATGTCATTAGGCAGATATTGCGTCAGAAAGCCCATGTTCTATCTAAGGCAGAGGAAAAAATAATAGCCAAATTCAGTCAGTTGACGTCAGCAACAAACGATATATTCAACATGATAAATAATGCTGATATTAAGTTCGGTACAATTGAGGATGAAGAGGGTGACTCGGTTGAGGTCACCCATGGAAGATATATAAGGTTTATGGAGTCTCCAGTCCGTCGTGTTAGAAAGGATGCTTTTGAACGACTATATGCAGCTTATGAGGCACAGAAAAATACCCTAGCAGCCACATATAATTACAATACAAAGACTGATGTGGTGACTTCTAATATTAGGAAATATTCTTCATCTTTAGAAGCTGCTTTACAGGGAGATAACATTAAAACCGAAGTCTATGACAATCTTATTGATGTTGTGAATAGGAGTTTGCCACTAATACATCGATATGTGGATCTGCGAAAGAATGCCCTTAAGCTGGATGAAGTGCATATGTACGACCTGTATGCTCCTTTAGCAGAGAATCCAATGGATGAAATTAAGTATGAAGATGCCTTGGGGATGGTTGAAAAGGGGCTTGCCCCTTTAGGTGATGACTATATCCGCAATATGAAGATGGGCTTTGAATCAGGCTGGATTGACGTCTTCGAAAATGAAGGTAAAAGGAGCGGAGCCTATTCTTTCGGCAGTTATGACAGCATGCCGTATATCCTCCTAAACTATAACGGTAGATTGAAAGATGTATTTACAATAGCCCATGAAGTAGGGCATTCTATGCATTCATACTATACACGAAAAACCCAACCTTTTATTTATGGTGGGCATTCAATCTTCACCGCTGAGGTGGCATCAACAGTGAATGAAAATTTACTAATGAGAGACTTACTTGAAAAAGAGGATGATCCAAAAGTAAGAAAATATCTTCTGAATATTTACATTGAAGATTTCAGAGCCACCCTATTTAGGCAAACTATGTTTGCAGAATTTGAAAAAAT
>JAAYSU010000215.1 GCA_012523915.1 Clostridiales bacterium | reverse complement strand
TTCTACCATGGTGTCTATCATCTTCTTAAATGTTGGCCAATAAAAAGTTTCAAAATCCTTAGGTCTTAGGTAAGTAGGAATATGAAGTGGTACAAAGATTCCTGGGAATATGCCACGCTCTACCCCATGAATCGCCCTCTTTATCATTAAAGGAAACAAGGCTTCACAAGCCTCAACAACTTCTTGTTTCCGTCTCTTAATATCTATGCTAATGCCCCTAAATCCACGAAAATAGTCCATCAAAGCATCCATAGGCATTTCTGTGCTGCCTTTAAACAAGCATGGTAGACCCTTTTCTACAGCCAGCTTTTCCCCAAGCATTGCAATAGCACCCTGTATATAATTCTTCCAAACAATTGCAGCCTGCCCATATGCCAGGGCTGTCTCTGTAGGGGACTTAGCAAAAGCTGCATATCTTCTAGGTAGCTGCTTTTCTACTATAAATTTAAAAGCATCTTCAATAAGTTCAGGATATTCATCCTCCCCCATTACCCCTTCGGCCTCTATATGCTGAACCGATGCATAAGCCTTGCCTTCAGCATTGTAATATGAGAATTCCATTGACTGAGTAGCTGAATAAAGGTTTCCCGGCCTTACCCCAAAGGCAGGTGGCAGGGCATCAATCTCTCCAAAATCATCAGCGACCTTTAAGAAGGATTCCCTTAGTTTAGGGTAGTCATAGCCGAGATCTACAATATCATATCCTGAATAGTGTCCGGCCCATGTCTCAATCATTAAGGCAATTGGAACCCTATCAGGAATTTCATGCTTAAAAGCCTCCGTTACACGATCTGCTCGTTCTTGAAACAGTTTTTCCTTACTCATTTCATGCACCTACCCATTCCTTGCATTGTTTTACGCCTGTCGAAGCATTTGTGCTGTAAGCATCTGCCCCCACCCTATTCATTGCTGCTTCCGTTACAGGGTTTCCGCCGATGATGACTTTAACATCATCTCTGAGGCCAGCTTCCTTTAGAGCATTAATAACATCACCCATGGTATCCAGTGATAATGTAAGAAGACCACTGATACCAACAATGTTCGGCCTTATTTCCTTAACTTTTTCTACAAAGGTTTCTGGTTTAACGTCAACACCTAAATCATGTACAGCAAATCCTGCTGCTTCCATCATGCTCTTGAATATATTCTTACCGATGTCATGAAGGTCTCCGGGAGCTGAACCGATAACCATAGTTCCTAGTTTTTTACTTGAGTCCTCATCTGATAAATAGGGGTTAACCATTTCAAAGCCATTTTGAAGAATGTCTGCTGCATATATAAGCTCCCCAACAAAGTATTCATCCTGCTCGAAGTATTCTCCGACCTTTTCCATTCCCAATGCACAAGCATTGACTATCTGTTCCGCATTCTCAGCACTTGGGTCTGATTCCAAAATTTCCTTTATGGCATCAAGGAATTTATCCTCCTCTAGTTCTCCAAGCGCATCAGCTATTACTTGGTATTTCTCCTTCATAAAATTCCCTTCCTTAGCATTAATATTTAAAATTGTTTTTAGTATTCTCTGGTATCCTATTATTTATTCTTTGTTTCAAGCTATGGAAATATAAAATAGTGCTTGCGCAAATCTTAAATGCACAAGCACTATTTAGAATTCTATTTAATGTTTACCTGAGTAGTTAAAGTCTTTTATCAATAGCCTCTCTAAGCTCATCCTCACTTGGAATAATGTTGTCAAATACAACCTCATTATTAATTAACATGGCAGGTAGATTCTTAACACCAAGCTCACCAACTCTTCTTATGCCTGCCTTGGTTTTAATAAGGGTTTCTCTCCAACTGAGCTTATCCCCATAATCGTCTTCAACGGCTTGAACTGCCTCCACCATATACTGACATGGCGGACAACCCTCTGAGTCAAGGGTAACTATCTCTACAAAGGCCTTGCCTGGAACTATTTCTACTTCCTCCAGCTCTTCGCCTTCATCAACTTCAATGGAGCTCT
>JAAYSU010000021.1 GCA_012523915.1 Clostridiales bacterium | reverse complement strand
CTTTCTATTATAAATCCTCAGGGCTAATTATCTTTCCAGCAACAGCTGATGCGGCAGCTACCGCAGGACTTGCAAGATAGACCTCAGAATCAGTATGACCCATTCTTCCTACGAAATTACGGTTGGTGGTCGAAATCGCTTTTTCACCTGCTGCCAATACTCCCATATGACCTCCTATACAGGGTCCACAGGTAGGTGTTGAAAATACCGCTCCAGCATTTATAAATATTTCTGCATATCCCTTCTTTACGCAATCTAAATATATTTTCTGAGTAGCAGGGATAATTATAAGGCGGACATTCTTTGCAACCTTTCTACCTTTAAGGATCTCGGCTGCTATCATCATATCTTCAAACCTTCCGTTAGTACATGATCCTATGACTGATTGATCAATTTTAATGTCGCCTACCTCATCGATAGACCTGGTGTTCTCCGGAAGATGCGGAAATGCTACTGTGGGTCTTATCTTCGATAGATCTATTACATAGGTCTCGTCATAGTCTGCATCATCATCTGGAGCATATATCTTTATCTCCTTCTTCATATATTCATTCTTATGTTGATCCATGTATTCTATAGTCTTTTCATCAACTACAAATATTCCGTTTTTAGCTCCGGCTTCAACGGCCATGTTTGCCATGGTAAAGCGGTCATCCATGGATAGATGGGCAATCCCCGGTCCCATAAACTCCATAGATTTATATAAGGCCCCGTCTACACCTATCATTCCGATTATATGAAGTATAATATCTTTTCCGCTCACCCATTTCCCCGGCTTTCCTTCTAGCTGAAACTTTATAGCTGAGGGTATTTTAAACCAGGCCTTACCACTTGCCATACCGGCAGCCATATCTGTAGATCCTACGCCGGTTGAGAAGGCACCTAAGGCCCCGTAGGTGCATGTATGGGAATCGGCACCAATTATGGCGTCTCCTGCAACCACCAATCCCTTTTCGGGAAGAAGTGCATGCTCAATGCCCACCTCCCCTACTTCAAAATAATTAGTAATATCCATCTTTATGGCAAACTCCCTTAACTCCTTGCACAGTTGGGCTGCCTTAATGTCTTTATTGGGTGTAAAGTGATCCGGTACGAGGACAACTTTGTCCTTGTCATAGACATCCTTTGCCCCCATCTTGTAAAACTCTTTTATAGCAACGGGAGCAGTGATGTCGTTGCCCAAAACTACATCCAAATCGGCTTCTATAAACTGACCGGCTTTTACTTCCTCAAGTCCCGCATGAGCCGCAAGGATTTTCTGTGTCATTGTCATGCCCATTTAATTCACATCCTTTTCATTTCTCTTATCATAATACATCTTATTAACAGCATTTATATATGCGTGGATACTCGCCTCGATAATATCTGTTGAAAGCCCTCTTCCTGAATAGACTTTACCGTTGAATCTGATCTTTACCATGGCATCTCCAAGAGCATCCATTCCTTCAGTGACCGAGTTTAATTGATAATCTTCCAGCTTCAAATCTACACCTACTATCTTTTCAATTGCCTTAAATGCGGCATCAATGGGTCCATCTCCTCGGGCAACTTCTTCTACAGGTTTCGAATCCTTAGTGAGCTTTACTACAGCAGTTGAAGTAATGCTATTGCCGCAGTTTATAACATAGCTATAAACCTGGAAGGTCTTAGGAACCTGCATTGCTTCTTTGCTGATAAGTTCTTCTATATCTCTATCGTATACATTCTTTTTCTTATCTGCAATAACTTTAAATTTCTCGAATGCCTCTTCTATCTTCTCTTCGCTCATCTCAAATCCGAGTTCTCTTACCTTTTCTCTAAACGCATGCTTTCCGGAATGCTTACCGAGAACTATATTATCTATAGACAAACCCACTGATTCAGGAGTCATTATCTCATAAGTTTCCTTATTCTGTAAAACTCCATGCTGATGTATTCCTGATTCATGGGCAAAGGCATTCTGCCCAACTATTGCTTTATTAGGCTGCACTTTTACTCCCGTAATACGTGTCAACAATCTAGATGCTCTTGCTATCTCTGTTGTAACAATTCTTGTATCCGCATTTAATACATCTTTTCTTGTCTTTAAGGCCATGACTACTTCTTCCATAGCCGCGTTTCCTGCACGCTCTCCTATACCGTTAACCGTACATTCTATCTGATTTGCACCAGCCTTAATTGCAACAATTGAATTTGCAACAGCCAATCCTAAGTCGTTGTGGCAGTGTACAGACATATTTACATTTTCCAATGCAGGACAATATTCCTTGATTTGCATTAAAAATTCATAAAATTCATCGGGCACTATATAACCTACAGTGTCCGGTATATTAATAGTCGTTGCTCCAGCCCTTATTACTCCATCAAAAAGCTTGGCTAAAAACTTAGGATCGCTTCTTGTAGCGTCTTCTGCTGAAAATTCAATATCACTGCAATATTTTTTTGCGTATTTCACCATAGCTACAGACTGTTCAAATACTTCTTCCGGCTTCATTTTAAGCTTGTATTCCATATGAATGGGAGAAGTTGCTATAAAAGTGTGAATAACGGGATGCTTAGCATTTTGGACAGCCTCCCATGCTCTATCTATATCCTTTTCTGTGGCTCTTGCCAAGCTGGCAACCTTACATTCTTTAATAGTCTCAGCTATTGTCTTAACGGATTGAAAATCTCCTGGAGATGAAATTGCAAATCCTGCTTCTATGATGTCAACCCTCATTCTCTCAAGCTGCTTCGCCATTTCTATTTTTTCCTTCAGGTTCATGCTGCAACCTGGAGATTGCTCACCGTCTCTTAAAGTTGTGTCGAAAATTTTAATCATTTTGCTCATCTATACTTCCTCCAAAATTATTATTTCGCTCCGTAGGAAAATAAAAAATCCCCGGAGTCTCTATACTCCAGGGACGATTACATACCGCGGTACCACCCTGATTACCGGAATTACCGGTCAGCTCATTAGGTTCAATCAAACCCTTGACTTTGATAACGGTGTCTGCCGTAACCCCTTACTATATTTTCGGGGGCTCTGCTCAGGAGCGAGAATAACTGATTATAGCGTATCGGCCTTCCAGCAACGCCGACTCTCTGTAACGCCCTTTAACCAATTAAAACTCCGTCACTGCATTTTAAGATATATTGCAAACAGTATATGAAATAAATATCCTTTTGTCAATCATTATTTTCAATAATTTTTCTTAGGCGTTTTTCCAAATTTGGTCTCGTGAACCATATTTGGGAATTGCAAGTTGTGCATTCCAGTCTAAAATCCATGCCTGCTCGCCTTACAATAAATGTATTTCCTCCACAAGGATGTTTCTTCTTAAGTTCAATAATATCCCCTACATTTATTTTTAAAGGCATAACCAACCTCCAGCTATTTTTTCTCTATTTTCTCAACACCCATATAATCTCTCAGTGCCTCAGGTACGATTACTGAACCATCAGCCTGTTGGTAGTTTTCAAGTATAGCCGCAGTTGTTCTTCCTATTGCCAGTCCTGATCCATTTAATGTATGAACAAATTCAGGTTTGCTACCCTTTTCTCTCCTGAAGCGAATATTAGCTCTTCTCGCCTGGTAGCTTTCGAAATTACTGCAGGATGAAATTTCTACATATCTGCCATAGCTTGGCATCCATACTTCAATATCATAGGTTATAGCTGAACTGAAGCCAAGATCACCCGTGCAGAGCTTTACAACCCTGTAAGGAAGTTCAAGCAGTTTTAAAACCTCTTCAGCTGCAGCAGTCAAGGATTCAAGCTCATCGTATGATTCTTCGGGCCTAGCAAGCTTAACAAGTTCAACCTTGTTGAACTGATGCTGGCGAATAAGGCCCCTTGTATCTCTACCTGCTGAGCCTGCTTCCTTGCGGAAACAAGGAGTATAGGCTGTATAGTAAATCGGTAACTCTTCTCCGTCGATAATCTCGTTCATCCGCAAATTGGTAACTGGCACTTCAGCAGTGGGAATGAGGAAGAAGTCCTTAGCGGGAAGATGGAACATATCCTCTTCAAACTTGGGAAGCTGACCTGTACCAATCATGGAATCACGATTAACCATGAAGGGAGGCAGCACTTCTTCATATCCATGTTTTCCAGTATGAAGGTCAAGCATAAAGTTCATTACAGAGCGCTCCAGCCTTGCTCCTAGTCCTTTATAGACGGCAAAACGAGCTCCTGCAATCTTTGATGCCCTTTCAAAATCCAGAATATCTAAATCCGTCCCCACTTCCCAATGTGGCTTATGCTGAAAATCAAAATCTCTAGGCTCTCCCCATCTTCTTACTTCGAGATTATCTTCATCACTACTGCCTACTGGAACCGTATTGTGTGGAGTATTGGGTATGTTTAAAAGAAGATCCTTTAAACTTTGTTCAACTTCATTTACTTGGTCTTCAAGAGTTTTAATGGACTCAGATAAGGTCTTCATTTCTGCCATCAATGAAGATACATCTTTTCCTTCTTTTTTTAGTTTAGGAATTTCCTTGGAGTCAGTTTTCTGCTTATTTCTCATCCTTTCCAAATCGGCTAGCAGGTCCCTTCTCTTGGAATCCAATTCCTTTGCCAATCCAATCTCATAGTCCCCTTGGCCCCTCGATTTGATCGCTTTTTCGACACGATCAAAATCTTCCCTTATCAACTTAATATCTAACATATTAACTACCTTTCTAGAGTATTTATAATAAGTTATTCTTGTAATTAGTATATATATCCACCAATAACTCTACTTTTTCCTGCATCTCTTTTTGTAGATTAGAAGCAGTCTCATAATCCCCTTCATCAAGGGCATTCTTTATTCTGGTCAAAAGAGATTTCTTATCTATTTTATCCTGCCCCAAATATTTCCTCAAATTCTGAATATTGCTCCAGTTAAATAGGTCCATATCGGTACAGTCATTATCATCATGGCATTTTTTACACTCTCTTACAAGTTCCATTGTATTAGGTATAATCCTATTATGCAACTCCATTGCCCACAGATCAATTGTTGCCTTCTTATATGATGATAGAATAAGATCAGTATAAACTCCATATTGCTTAAGCACCTCAAGTTTATCGGGATACTTATCGAAAGCATTTACGCTTTCCCAAACCGTTGCAGGGGGAGTTCCAAAATATTTGTTTCTCTCTTCCTGCGTAAATGCTTCATAGACATTTTCTTCACTTCTATAAGCCCTGTCTTTTTCTAAATAGAAGGCTTCTTCACCATATTTCTTTGACAGAGCTCTCTCAAGTTCTGAAGTATCCTTTTTTGCCCTTAATACAGCTTTTATACCATCCAGCATTGCAAGGTAAGCTGTAGCCATAACTAAATATGTGTTACTCTTAGGATTCGGTGAACGCAATTCAAATCTAGTAGAAAGAGGGTCTTCTTCCTCTCTTACTAAACCGAGCAAAACTGTCCTGTTTCTAGAGGGATTCTCTATGCTGTGACCTAAGGATGTTACTATACAAATCGGCGCCTCAAAACCGGGTTTTAAACGATTCAGAGCATCATTTGTGGATGCAATAAAGGGATTCATTATTTCGTAGTTCTTTAATATGCCCATCATTGCGCCAAAACCTATGGGTGTCAGAAAATCGCTTTTAATATCTTTAGGTGTAAACAGATTTACAGTTCTTCCGTCCTTTAATTTAGCAACTACTCCTATATGGGTATGCTTTCCATTGCCTGATACTCCTACAATAGGTTTTGCCATAAAGGTAACATCTAAACCATTTAATCTAAAGACATCCTTAACAATATATTTTATCTGCAGTTCATTATCTGCTGCCTGCAGCAATGTACTGTATTTCCAATCTATCTCCAGCTGCTCCATTATATGGTCGTAGCGACCTGAGTGCCCGAACTTAGCCTTGATTCCTCCTACTTCCTTATGCCCCATTTCGACTCCAAAACCGTATTTATCCAATAAAATCAGAGTCCTTTCCAGGGCCGTTCTCACAGGTCCTCTCGTTCTTTGCCAATATTGTTCCTTGAGTTCTTGAGACGTGGATAGCTGCTGTCTGTCAGCCTTATCTTCAGGTGTTTTTACCCAGAACTCAAGCTCAGTAGCACCTGTCATTACTATTTTTTCAATCTCATCTGCAGAATTAATTTCCGTATACTCTAAAACATAAGGATTTTCTTTTATTAGTTTAAGTAATTCTTCCCTAAATACTTCTGCAGTTTTCTTAAGTATATAGCGGGATCCTACTTCATCAGTATCATTATGCAAAAGCGAAGAAGGAATTCTCAAGGTCCCTACTGGTAGACCCTCGTCGCCTATATGCTTTAAGTTATAGTCTACATACCAATTGACATCTAGGTCAGGTATAATATCCACCTTAGCATTATTAAGTGTCGCAATGCGGGGCAATACTACACTGGAACCGTCTGTCTGGACTCCCTGCTGGAAGAATCTCTCCATTTCTTCTATAAATAATTTTATGGGAATTTTTTCATCTGTATCGTGTCCGCCAATATCTACACCTGCAAAAGAAACAAACTTTACCTCTGGATGGTTTATTAATATCTCGGTAATCTCTTCCTTACTATGTGCATCTGCCGGTATAGTAAACAGCATCCTGTCCAGGTCCATAAACATGCCCTCCTTTTCAATATTCTTAAGTATATCACTATTTTATTTTACTTGTAAAGAATTATAGGTGCCAGATTCCCGACACCTATAACCCTAATATATTATTCTAATAGCCTTATTCCTCGATTATATCTGGGTCAAGATCTACTGGCGCAGGAAGGGTTTCTTCTCCCCTGCCCCTAACAAGTTCATTTAGGTAGAAATCAAGATCATTTAGATATCTTCCGTATGAAGCCCAATCGCCTTTTTGTTGAGCCTCTATTGCTTTATTGTAGGATTCTACCGCTTTACGGATGAGGTCTTCGATAGTATCTACTACCTCATCTTCGTCCCCAACTGGTTGTTCTGGCTCTTCAATATCGCCATTCAGACCTGCTCCAGCACCAGTGCCAAACATTACATCCAGTGCATCAGCTAGCGTTTCTTCGTAAGCTATTCTATCGTTATAGTAGATTATTACCCTCTTGACTTCAGGCAAGCTTCCGCTTGTTGCTTCGAGGTATATAGGTTCAACATATACTAAGGAGTCTTCTATCGGTATGACAAACATATTTCCTCTGGTATAGCTCGAACCTGCTGAGTTCCAAAGGGAGAATTCCTTTGAAATCTCAGTGTTCTGGTCTATGAATCCCTCAACCTGCATAGGTCCGTAAATAATCTTTGATTTAGGTAGCCTATAAAGCACCAGTTGCCCATAGTGCTCCCCGTCATTTCTAGCAATCAATAAAGCATTCATATTCTTCTTCCCTACAGGTGTATAGGGGATTGAATTTATAAATTCTACTTCATTTTGTCCTGGGAGTTTCATTATATAGTAGTTTGGAGTCATCAGTATTTCTTCCATGCCATACATTTCTTTAGAAATCTCCCACTTATCCTCAGCTTGGTAGAATACTTCCACATCATCCATATGGTATTTCGCATATATGTGAGCCTGAATCGTGAACAACATATTAGGATAGCGAATATGTTTCTGTAATGATTCTGGCATCTCTTCGAAATCCTTAAACAGTTCAGGATAGATGCTCTTCAAGGTGTTTGCTATCGGGTCCTTATCATCCACAAGATAGAAATTAGTATCGCCGTTGTAAGCATCTATTACAACCTTAACAGAGTTTCTTATATAGTTTATACCATTTTCACTGTTAAAGGGTTCTGAATAAGGATACTTGTTGCTATAGGTATAGGCGTCGAGCATCCAATATAGCTTTCCGTCTTCGGTTACTATATAAGGGTCTGAATCATAGCTCAGGAAGGGTGCTATAGTCTCTACCCTTTCCATAATGTTGCGCCTTATGATGATCTTGGAATCACTACTAATATTACTTGAAACCAATATCTTTACGCTCTGCTCCCGGATAGCAAACAGAATTCTGTTGAAAAGGTTTAGGTTTATACCAGCATTTCCTTCATATGTGGTATAAACGTTAATATCACCGCTTGGATAGTCAAATTCCAATTCATCAGTATTTGTAATTATATAATTGTTGGTAAGCTCTCCAAAGTAAATTTCAGGTCTATCAATATTAATTTCATCTACTCTGGAAATAGGCGGTATGCTGTCTATTAGAAGATCAGGCTGGCCGCTTTCTGTTACCTTGTCAACCCTGGAAAGAGTTATTCCATAGCCGTGGGTATACTTAAGATGCTTTGCAAGCCAAGGCTGGTCTATAATCCTTGTTTCATCAATTTCTCTTGCTGATAAGAATACTTGAGTGTATTCTCCATTTACCATATATCTATCAACGTCCACATCGTTAAACTGGTAGTAAGCACGTATACTCTGTGCCTGGTTATAGAACTTTTCTGCGGGCTCATAGTCATTTATCCTTATATTGGAAATAGTCCCCATATTGTTCTGAATGTCTTCTTTAGTAAGGGTATTTGAAGCATTGAACTCGTTTTCAGTAATCTCATGCAAGTCATATGCATATTGGGTATATTTAATATTATTTTCTAAGTAACTGTATTCCTTCCTGATTTCGTCAGGGGATACGATCAAATTCTGAACAACCGTAGCAGCACCAGTTCCTATAACAGATACAATTATCATGATTAAAGGTATTGTCAATATGGTTCTAAGATTCTTCTTTTGAAAACCTATGACAAATGTAATTGCCGCAATAATAGCCAAGACTACTAGTGCGCGATACACCCAAAGGGTCACATTTATATCAGTAAAACCTGCACCATACAATACGCCTCTTCCGGAGGTATATAGCAGAGTATATTGTTTTAGCCAGAAGTTCACGGCAAGCATTAAGAAGAATATTACACCAAGTATCTTAAACTGTCGGGAAGCAATTGTTACAAGCTCCTTCATATTTCCTTTATCAACCCTGCCTCCACCGCCAGCATGGGGATCAAAACCCCTAAACACTTGGTTTAAAGCATCCCCAAAGACGCCAAATCCACTGTAGTTGCCTGTATAGCGCTGGCCGTCTTCTCCAAACTCTGATGGGCCCTGATCAAAGATCTTAGGTCTTCTGGTTGAAAGCAGTATTGAAAAGAAGATAAAGGTTACAATTAAAAAGGCTACTACGATTCCAATCACTATCTGATTAATTTGGGTGATTAATTCTAGCTTGAAAATATAAAAAGATATGTCTAAATTGAAAATTGGATCAGCTATGTTGAAATCCGTGCTGTTAGCATATCTAAGAACATCAAACCATAACCGTACAACGGTAGCCAAAGTAACTAATATCGCAAATACGGCGCTGATACCTAATGCGATACGATTTATCGTCTTCTCGCTAATAGTAGCATTATCTATAGTATTTACCCTCTTGTAATAACCCCTCTTGAGAGCTATTTGGTAAATATAAGTTAATATGGTAAGTACAATAAAAGTTGGGATACCTAATTCAAGCTGTGTAAAAAGCTTCTTGAAAAACACACTCGTATATCCCAATTCCCGGAACCATAAAAAATCCGTAATGAATCCTAAAGCCGTTCCAAATACCGATATTAAAATCAATATCAGGATTATTATAACTCCAATCCCTATCCTCTTTTTATTCAAAAAATCACCCTTTCTTAATTTTTACAACATCTTCTTTAAAGCCGCCACTGCTTCCTCTGGAAGCTGGTCTCTGCCTCCCTTAAGCTCTTTTAAAGACTCTAGGAATTTTATCCTGTTTGCCATGCTATCTTTTAGCATATTTAGGTAGTCCCTATCTTTAAAGTCCGCCTCGAAGCCCTCTATATCTATAGTTTTCATATCTTTTAGATGACCGAAATCCTTAAATTCAGCAGTTTCATCTACAATGTTTTCAATAATATTTATAGTAACTTCCTTAGGTATCTTTCTATCAAGGAAGTGGCCTGTGTTTAGGATATAGCAATCTACATTCCGTTCCTCAAACAAGGCTTTGAACTTGTAATAATCCTCTCCCAAAGCATATGTTCTGAATGGGTTGGCATAGGGTTCAAATACTAGTGCATTTGCATCCGTACCTTTTAAAATTTTCTCAGCAGATGTACGTTTTGTAGCAAGGCAGGCTCCCATAACAGATGCCAACACCGGGTTTTCTATCTTAAGAACAGGCGGTAAAGACTGATCCTTCATAAGCCATACTATTGAATTAATTGGCTCCTCCAGTTTATCAACACGGTTTTCCGCCCAGAGTTTTGATTTGATTGCACGACCGTTGCCGTTTCTAATATCCTCTGTAACAGGAACCAATTTCCCTTCTGAATCAATTGTAGCTCCACAGTTCTGCATGGTTATAAGGTACTTATTGTCTGGAGAAACAAGGGGATAGTCCTGTGTCTTGTCGAAATATGAAGGCTCTAAAGCAACGGATGAACCATCATCAGATGATATAATATAAGCATCGTCATGCAATATGGTAACGTCGTATTTTCCATCGTGCTTAGCATGGGTCAATGTTGATTTCCCGGATCCTGATAGTCCAAAGACACCCATTACATGCTTTCTGCCATCCTTTCTGACCATACGTTTTAAACCGCCGTGGCAAGATGCATATCCGTTTCTGTTAGCTATTCCCCAAGCTATAGTCAGTGTACCCTTTTTATGCTCACCAAAATATCTAAGTCCTAACAGTGCAGCACAGTTGTGCTCAGGATCAAAATAAGCCAAACCGTTTGGGAATCTTTCATCCCTCCAGTCAGGATCTGATAGGATAAATATATCTGGCTCATCCCCTATAACGACTGAATTTGAGTACATCTTATCGTAAAAGTCATTCTTATACTGGAAATTCAATAGCCAGTTATATAAAGTATTCTCATAGCCTTCTGGTACAAGTAGGTTAGCATTTATTATAAAATCTTCATCAAGACCTATATAGGCCTGTGTATGAAGCATTTTCTTATACCTGGTCTTGTAAACAGCCTCCCGCAGTACTCCAGTTATATCACTTTCAACAACACCTTTTTCTCCTAATATAACCCTTGCACCCGCAAATCTTCCTACAGTCTCTCCATCATTAAAGAGCAATATCTTAGCATCCTCTGGAAGACCTATTTTTTCCGGTTCAAAAACAGGCATATCCAGTGTTATTGTACCAGGACTCTCTTGAGCCATCTTATATGCCTTCTTTAAGTCAAATACTTTCTCTACATTATTTCCATAAAAAGCAGTTTCAATAGTTGTCCTTGAGGGTGAAAATGCTCTATTATCTCCTCTAATTTCTTCCCTTTTAAATCTAGCCTTAGTTGCCATTCAATACCTCCATAAAAATTACTTTATGTTATATTTATGATAATTTACTATTTTCATTTTTTTATCTACAGCTTTAAGATGATAGATCCAGTAATATTCCTTTTCGTTGACCTTATTTCCCTCATACTCTTTTATCTTTTCATGTGTCCAAGCGTAAAAGCCATTATTGCCTTGTCTCAATTCACCTATTTCTAATAATAGGAATTCCTGCTTTACCTTCCCTACCTTTGAAAAGGTACTTACATTTTTGTAGGCTTGGCTACCCTCTTCAACTAAATTCAATACTTGATCGCTACCACCTTGTACATAATCTACCCACTGTGAGTCAAAAGATATCAGAGTAGCAACAATTTCTTGGTCGTAATATAGTGTGTCTCCATTTTCTGTCGTCATCCAAATATTATTCTCAATAGGCTTGGATTTGTTAATATCTTCTACACCATAATCCTTGCCCTCTTGATATATAAGTTCATTATTAGCCCTTACATCTTTAATGTTTTTATTATTAAACAGCTGAGACTGTATTAAAGCATCTTTATCTTCATTAGGTTTAGGATCTAATACTTCTTTAATCTCTTCAGGGTCTTCATCTTCATCCTCAGGCTCTTCTATAGGATCTGTTGATGTCATCTCGCCTTCGTCTTTGTTAAAGAAAGCTGCAATTTCATCTTTTATATTACTAAAGGTCCCTCCAATAAGCCCTTGTATTTCACCGACTTTCTTACCCGCAGCAGTATCTGGTGCAAAATATGTAATTCCTAATGCAAATACTTCTGCGATTAGAATTATAATTACTATTATTAAAATAACTCTTTTAAAACTAAACCTCTTCTTTTTTTCTTCTATAGGATCATCTTCGTAGTCAAACCAAAGTATATCTTTTGGAGGCTCCTCTTCTTCAGCAGTTTTTTCTTCTACATAATCGCTATCTGCTATTATCAATAGCTCTTCTTCATCATCTATTTCTTCTTTTTCTTCTACAACTTCTTCATCTATCTCTAAAACTTCTTCTTTTTCTTCAATTTCTATAGTTTCTTCTTCAATCTCATCTTCTATGTCTATGTCTTCAATTTTAATATTTGGTCTTTGTAATACTTCTTCTTGTCTGCCTTCAATTCTATTAATTCTCTCATATTCTCTGTCAAGAAGCTTCTGAAATTCTTCGTTTTTCTTTTGGAATGTAAAGAATTTTTCTGCGCTACTGTAATCAGAATTTATATCATCTTTTTCAAAAGACGGGTTATACATCCTATTATCACTAAATCCCCAATCAAAATCTATGTCTTCTGTTTTTTTCGGTTTTGGGAAGTCGTAAACATTCCATTGAAATTCCGAAAATTCATCCTTTTTAGAAGCGCTATCATCGGTAGATTTATTATCAACATTTCCATCAACTATATCGATAGGGGTTCCACATATTTTGCACACCCTATCGCCTTCCTTTAGAGGGCTCCCACATTCTTTGCAGTACATCTACCTGTCCTCCGTTATTTACACAAGACTAAAAAGCTTTCATATTATTATAATATAACCGCCATTATATAGCAATTACAAAATGGACGGGCATGCCCGTCCTTATAGTAATGGAGAGATTTTCAGTGGTTAAGGCAGTACGCCAATACTTCTATTAACATACTGCCTCCTCTGCATAACTTCCTAAAAGAAAGTTAGCAGTTGCTGCATTGATTATTGTTCTTATTGGACTGTCTAGTTTTGTTCTCTTGTCGATTTTCTTGCTTCTGTTTGTTCCTTTGGTTAGGATTACTTCCCTGATTGCGAGTATTCCTTGTTTCATTCTGAGCGAAGCGGTTATTGTTATTTGTCATTTTTTCAATCCCTCCTCTTGCATTATTCTTTGCTGCATGAAAT
>JAAYSU010000003.1 GCA_012523915.1 Clostridiales bacterium | reverse complement strand
TAATATCAAGTCCGGCTCCAATTGCTGCTGCAACAGGTTCTTCCATAAGGTAAACCGATTTACCTCCTGCCTGTATTGAGGCTTCTCGGACTGCTCTCTTTTCTACTTCAGTTACTCCTGATGGTACGCATACCATAATCTTAGGTCTGAAGAATTTACCACTCTTACAGGTCTTACGTATAAAATACTTAAGCATCCTTTCGGTAACATCATAATCGGATATAACGCCATCCTTTAGAGGTCTCATCGCAATTATATTGTTTGGAGTCCTACCAAGCATCTGTCTCGCTTCTTCTCCTACTGCTACGATTTCGTTAGTATCTCTATTTAAAGCTACAACAGTAGGTTCCTCCAAAACGATACCTTTACCCTTTATATAAACTAGAACGTTAGCCGTTCCAAGGTCAATGCCTACTTCATCTGAAAATGCCACTTAAATCACTCCTTATCATCTATATATTCTACTGAATATTTGTTTCAATGCTAATATTATATCTTCTAATCGACTAAAAAACAATTTATTTTTATTTTAGTCTAAATTATCCAATGGACAAAGTTGTGCATAGTATGAATTAAGGCTTAAACAGCTCAATTTACCTCCATTTTATTATAACCGAAAGGAGCCAATTAAATTGGAAAAATATATAGATAGAATTCTTGCAGAAATGCCTAATGAAGCTGAAATGACTGCAAATATGGGTAAAGATTTTGATTCCACATATTTAGGTCGGCTACCATTAGCTATGGCATACGTTCCCTTTCAGCGCTGGCAAGGAACCTATGAGCCTTACAGAGCATTAGATAGGGGAACTATATTCCCGGAATTAGATTTGCCATTCTGCGGAAGGGAGCTGATCTGATATGGATAAAATGTCAAGGGAAGCTTTAATGAAACAATTACAAGTTCAATCTTTTGCCATTGACGATATTAAACTATATCTAGATACGCATCCTACAGATAGGAATGCCCTGGATTTTTATAAAAAGTTTAAGAAACTTAGAGATGAAACTTACAGGGAATATACCTTAAGGTATGGCCCGATTAGTGCTGAAAATGTATTTGTAGAAGATAGTTGGACCTGGGTTGAGACACCCTGGCCATGGGAAAGGTGGGTGTAATGTATGTGGACTTACGAAAAAAGACTTCAATATCCGGTAAAAATCTCTAAACCTGACGCTCGAGCCGCTAAGATAGTAATTACTCAATTTGGAGGGCCTGACGGTGAGCTTGCTGCCTCTCAGAGATACCTTTCCCAACGGTATAGCATGCCTTTTAAACAGGTTGCGGGTGTCTTGACTGATATAGGTACAGAGGAATTAGCTCACATGGAGATGGTTAGCACCATTGTCCACCAGTTGACCAAGGATTTATCGCTAGAGGAGATCCAAAGAGAAGGTCTCGACACATATTTTGTGGATCACACCGTAGGCATATGGCCTCAATCGGCTGCAGGAAATCCTTTTACAGCCTCATACCTCCAATCCAAAGGTGACGCTATAACCGACCTTGTTGAGGATATGGCTGCAGAGCAAAAAGCTAGAACCACCTATGATAACCTATTGAGGTTAATAGATAACCCTGAGGTAAGGGAGCCTTTGAAATTCTTAAGGGCAAGAGAAATAGTACACTTCCAAAGATTTGGTGAAGCACTGCGTATAGTACTAGATAACCTAAATACTAAGAATTTCTATGCGATCAACCCAGAGTTTGACTTAACCAGACCCAAAGGTGGAAATAAATAAAAAAAATAGTTGACATGTAACAAAAACACTAGTAGAATGTACTCTAAATATAGAAAAATGCGATGACGAGGAAGAGTAGCATATCCAATGAGCTGTAGAGAGCTGTCGGTTGGTGAAAGACAGTGCTCATCCTATGTGAAAATCACCTTTGAGCATTCGGCCGAAGAGCAAACTGCTTGCGTAGGTTTGAACGATTAACACCCGTTAAAGTGTTCGGCATTAACAATTTATTTGTCGATGCTTGCAGAGAGGTTGTTTTTTCTCCACAAATGAGGTCGAGAAAACAGCAAAAAGAGTGGTATCGCAGAGATTTATAGTCTTTGTCTCTTAATTGAGACAAAGACTTTTTTTATACCCTCTAAAAATAACTGGGAGGTAATAGAAATGAAACTAAACGGATCGCAAATATTATTAGAAGTATTATTAGAACAAGGAGTGGATACTATTTTCGGATATCCCGGAGGGGCTGTATTGAACCTGTATGATGCTTTATATGATTACAGCGACCGTATACACCATGTACTGACAGCTCATGAACAGGGGGCATCCCATGCTGCTGATGGCTATGCCAGATCTACAGGAAAGACTGGAGTTGTAATAGCAACATCAGGGCCAGGAGCCACAAATTTAGTCACTGGTATTGCCACGGCTTATATGGATTCAATTCCATTGGTCGCAATCACAGGAAATGTATCTACCGACCTTTTGGGAAGGGATAGCTTTCAAGAAGTCTATATCACTGGTATTACAATGCCAATTACAAAACACAACTTTATCGTCAGGGATGTTAAAGAGCTCGCTGACACAGTGAGAAAAGCATTTTTGATAGCTCAAAGCGATCGCCCAGGTCCGGTCCTTATAGATCTACCTAAGGATATAACAGCTGCAGAATGTGAGTATACACCTGCTGAACCTGTTGTCCCAAAGAAAAGGAATTCAATAAATCAATACGATCTTGACGGAATTGCGAAAACTATAAATGAAAGCGAGCGGCCTATCATGCTGTTTGGCGGCGGTGTGGTTTTATCAAATGCTACTAAAATTGTTGCAGAAACAATAGAGAAAGCATCTATTCCAAGCTGCCATACAATAATGGGAACAGGAGTCTTGCACTACGACAATCCTCTGAATTTAGGCATGGTGGGAATGCACGGCAGCGTATATTCATATCGCGCCGTACAAGAAGCTGATTTGCTTTTTGCCGTCGGCATGCGATTCTCCGATAGGGTCGCAACTAATGCTGCACATTTTGCAAAAAAAGCTAAGATCATTCATGTTGATATAGATCCTACTGAAATAAATAAAAATGTGGAAATTGATTACAGTGTAATAGGTGATGTTAAAACTGTCTTAGAACACCTACTACCTATGATTGAAAAAAAAGATCGCAGTGAATGGGTGAATAAGGTAACTACCTTCCACTCGGATGAGAAATATAAACCTGTAGACTGTGACTGTGAACTAAAACCTCATAAAGTTATAAAGGATATTTATGATGTTTTAGGCGAAGATTTAATAATGACAACCGATGTTGGCCAACACCAGATTTGGGCAGCTCAGTATTCTCAGTGCAAGGATCCTCGCAAATTTTTAACCTCAGGAGGATTGGGAACAATGGGTTACGGATATGGGGCAGCAATTGGTGCTGCAACTGCTAACCCTGATAAACCTGTAGTTCACGTAACTGGAGACGGAAGTTTCCATATGAATTTAAATGAGCTATGTACATCCGTAAGCTATGAACTGCCTATCATAACGGTACTGTTTAACAATACCGTTCTAGGCATGGTATACCAGTGGCAAAGTTCATTCTATAATGGCCGTTATTCGTTTACGGAATTAAACCGTAAAACCGATTACCTTATGCTTGCAAGATCCTTTGGAGCAAATGGGATTCGTTGTAATAACCATGTGGAACTAAGGGAAGCATTGGAAGTTGCGTCAAAAAATAAAGGACCTACAGTAATCGAGTGCGTTATGAATAAAGAGAATAGAGTTTTGCCTATGATTCCAGCAGGTGGCACCTTAAAAGATGTGATACTTAAATAGTAAAGCCCTCCTTACAAAAGGGACAATAGAACTCCTACTCTGCCTATTAAATAAAAAAATATTGGTTGACACCAAATCTTATTTATGTATAATGGGTGTAATATTATTAAATGCTATGACGAGGAAGAGTAGCAAATATAGAGCTTCAGAGAGCTGTCGTTTGGTGAAAGACAGTGCTCGAAATTTGTGAAGGTCGCCTCTGAGCAGTCGGTTGAAGGGAAATTCCTGTGTAGGTCTGAACGATTAACACCCGTTAAAGTGTTCGGCATTAGCAATTTATTTGCCGATGCTTGCAGAGTGGTCGTAATATTACGGCAATTAGAGTGGTACCGCAGAGTTAAAGTCTTTGTCTCTTTATATGAGACCAAGACTTTTTGTTTTGGAAAAAAAGGTAAGGAGGATTATAGATAATGATACTTAACGGCGCTCAGATACTTATTGAAGTGTTGGTTGAACAAGGTGTTGACATAATATTTGGCTACCCCGGCGGAGCTGTTTTGAATATATATGACGAATTATTTGACAATGAAGAACGCATTCGCCACATACTGACTTCACATGAACAAGGCGCAGCTCATGCTGCTGATGGCTACAGCCGAGCAACAGGAAAAACAGGCGTGGTACTTGCCACATCAGGGCCAGGATCAACAAATTTAGTTACAGGGATAGCAACAGCCTTTATGGATTCAATACCTATGGTAGCTATTACTGGCAATGTAAATACCGATTCGATTGGAAAAGATTGTTTCCAAGAGGTGTACACTGCAGGCATTACCCTTCCTATTACTAAGCATAACTTTGTAGTTAGGGAAGTATCTAAACTTGCAGATACATTGCGTGAAGCTTTTAAAATAGCTAATAGCGGTAGGCCGGGTCCTGTCTTGGTGGATATACCGAAGGACCTTACCCTTGCAAAATGTGAATTTTATCCACAAAAACCCTTGAATATAGATAATGTCTATGTTCCTGATGATCAGCAGCTCAATACAGTAGCTGAGGCGATTAATAATAGTGAGCGCCCCCTGCTCTACTACGGCGGCGGAGTTATTTCTTCAGGAGCTTATGAGCAGATACTTGATTTGGTTAAAATAGGCAATATTCCTGCTATCCACTCAGTTATGGGAAAAGGAATCATGCCCTATGATAACCCAATGAATCTGGGAATGATAGGAATGCACGGCAGTGTAGCGGCAATGCTGGCAGTTAAAAAGACAGATCTATTGATTGCTGTAGGTGCCCGTTTTTCAGACCGAACTGCAAACAATGGCGAGAACTTTGTTGATAACGCTAAGATTATACAAATTGACATAGATGATTGTGAAGTAAATAAAAATATACCTGCCGATTATAGCGTAATTGGCGATGTAAGAAAGGTACTTAAGGCGCTTCTTCCAAAGATTGAAACAAAGGAACGCTCGATATGGATAGAAGAAATTGCCGATATGAAAAACCAAGATTATATCCCAATAGAAACAGAAGATAGGCTCAAGCCACATCAGATAATCGAAGACATCTATCAATTATGTCCTGATAATTTAATAGTTACTACAGATGTGGGGCAGCATCAGATGTGGGCAGCACAATACTGTAAAAGCGAACAGCCTCGGAGTTTTTTAACCTCAGCAGGTTTGGGAACCATGGGATTCGGGTATGGTGCAGCTATAGGAGCTAAATTAGGCTGTCCCAACCATACCGTCGTACACATAACAGGTGACGGAAGCTTCCATATGAATATGAATGAAGTACCAACGGCTGTAACATACAGCCTCCCTATAATCACCATAGTCATGAACAACAATGCCCTAGGGATGGTTAGACAACTTCAAAAAGTTTACTGCAATTCGAGGTTTTCCTCTACCCTATTGCAAAAACAAACTGATTATGTGAAGCTAGCCGATGCTTTCGGAGCATTAGGCTTTAGAGCAAAAACTCCCAAGGAGTTCAAGTTAGCTTTAAAAGAAGCTCTAAAGAGCAATCGACCCTGTATAATCGAATGTCCGATCGACTGTGAGGAGCAAGTGCTTCCCATGATGCCAGCAGGAGCCACAGTTGATGACATAATAATTGAATAAATAAATGGAGGTGTCAAAATTGAAAAGATTTATCCTATCTGTTCTAGTACAGAACAATCCAGGAGTACTTGCAAGAGTAGCCAGCCTATTTGGACGCCGCGGTTACAATATAGATTCCTTGACTGTTTCAGAAACCAATAATCCCGGCATCTCAATCATAACTCTTACTGTTACAGGAGATGAAAATATATTAGAACAGATTATTAAACAAGCTAGTAAACTTGAAGAAGTAATCAAAGTGCATCATATACAGGAACTCCATGCACTGAGTCGTGAGCTACTATTAATCAAAATGAAGATCAATAGTGAAACCCGTACCTCACTGCGAGAGATTTCCGAAATATACGAAGCAAAGATCGTTGATCTAGCACCTGAGTCCATGATTATCGAACTAACAGGTACAACTCAAAAAATTGATGCTTTTTTAGGAATTATGAAAGATTACACTATAATTGAAATGTGTCGTACAGGGGTTACTGCCCTTGAAAAAGATAGTTCTAAAATTAAATAATTGGAGGATAAAGAAATGGTAAAAATGTATTATGATAGCGATTGCAACTTGGAATTATTAAAAGGAAAGAAAATATCGATTATTGGTTTTGGGAGTCAGGGGCACGCCCATGCATTGAACTTACAAGACAGCGGTTTTGATGTAAGGGTAGGGCTAAGAAAAGGTTCATCAAGTTGGGAAAAAGCCGAAAGTGCAGGACTAAAAGTTCAGGAAGTAGATCAGGCTGCTGCAACAGGCGATCTTGTTATGGTGCTTGTACCCGATGAAAAGGCTGCCGATCTATATGAAACTCAAATCGCTCCAAATTTGAAAGAAGGAGATATCCTGATGTTTGCTCACGGATTTAACATCCACTACAACCAGATTGAACCACCTGCAAACTGTGATGTAATAATGGTAGCACCAAAGGGACCTGGCCACACGGTAAGAAGCCAATATCTTGAAGGGAAAGGTGTTCCTTCATTAATAGCCGTACATCAGGATGCCTCAGGAAAGGCAAAAGAGTATGCATTGGCATATGCGGCAGGAATCGGAGCAGGTCGTGCTGGAATTATTGAAACTACATTTAAAGATGAAACTGAAACAGATTTATTTGGTGAGCAGGCTGTTTTATGCGGCGGTGTTACAGAGCTTATGAAAGCAGGTTTCGATACACTGGTAGACGCTGGCTATCCTCCCGAACTAGCATATTTCGAATGTGTTCATGAAATGAAGCTAATTGTAGACCTTATCAATAGCGGCGGTTTTGCTATGATGCGCTATTCCATCTCTGACACTGCAGAATACGGAGATTACATGTCAGGACGCCGCATTATAACCGAAGAAACAAGAAAAGAAATGCAGAAAATTCTAAGGGAGGTCCAAGACGGGACCTTTGCTTCAAAATGGATAGCAGAAAACCAAGCTGGACGCAGAGCAAACTTCCTCGCTTGTCGTCGTATGGAAGCAGAGCACAGTATCGAAAAAGTTGGAGCAAAACTCCGTAAAATGATGAGTTGGTTAAAGAAATAAGGTGGAAGATATGAAATTAAGAAGTGATGTAGTTAAACAGGGACTTGAAAAAGCACCCCACCGTTCACTCTTTTATGCAATGGGGTATACAGAAGAAGAACTTAAACGCCCCCTCATTGGCGTAATATCTGCTCACAGTGAAATAGTTCCGGGGCACATCCACCTTGATAAGGTGGCAGAAGCAGTAAAAGCCGGAGTACGTATGGCAGGAGGTACGCCCGTACTAATACCCTCCATAGGCGTCTGTGACGGTATAGCAATGGGTCATGTGGGGATGAAATATTCCCTTGCCAGCCGTGAACTTATAGCCGACAGTGTGGAGACTATGGCCATGGCTCACTGCTTTGACGGCCTTGTCCTAATACCAAACTGTGACAAGATAGTACCGGGTATGATAATGGCTGCCGCAAGAATAGACATCCCAGCCCTAGTTTGTAGCGGGGGACCTATGATGGCAGGCCTTGACGAAGATGAAGAAATAAGTCTTTCAACAATGTTTGAAGCTGTCGGCGCTCGTAAAGCCAATCTTATAGACGACGCTAAGCTAAAACAACTAGAAAATGATGCCTGTCCTGGATGTGGATCCTGCTCCGGAATGTTTACAGCAAATTCCATGAACTGCTTATCAGAGGCATTGGGCATAGCATTGCCAGGAAACGGAACTATACCCGCTGTTCATTCAGGACGAATAAAACTAGCCAAGCTTGCGGGAATGCATATAATGAACCTAGTAGAAAAAGGAATAACTACAAGGGATATCATTAATGAGGACTCGATTAGAAATGGACTGGCTGTTGATATGGCACTAGGCTGCAGCACCAACAGCGTGCTACACCTGCTTGCGATTGCCAATGAAGCAGAAATAGATCTAGACTTAGATATAATTAATGAAATTAGCTCTAAAACACCTAATCTATGTAAACTTGCTCCTGCTGGCAACACCCATATTCAGGATCTAAACCAAGCTGGAGGAATACCTGCTGTAATGTCGCTTTTAGCTGAAGGAGGATATATAAATACTTCTTTGATGACAGCTACAGGTAGGACAGTGGGGGAGAATATCAAAGGACATTACAATAAAAATGAGAATGTAATAAGGCCCCTTGATAACCCTTATAGCACCACTGGCGGTATTGCAGTTCTGTGGGGCAATATTGCTAAAGACGGATGCGTTGTAAAGCGTTCGGCAGTAGATCCTGAAATGCTTGTGCATAGCGGACCTGCACGGGTTTTTGACAGCGAAGATGAAGCCATCGAAGCTATATACGATGGCAAGATAGTTGAAGGTGATGTAGTAGTCATTCGCTATGAAGGACCTAAGGGTGGTCCCGGCATGCGGGAAATGCTTAATCCTACCTCTGCACTAGCAGGGATGGGTCTTGACAAGAGTGTTGCCTTGATTACAGATGCTCGATTCAGCGGTGCCTCTAGAGGTGCATCCATCGGTCACATTTCACCTGAGGCTGCAGCGGGGGGAGAAATAGCGTGTATAGAAGAAGGCGATATCATCAGAATTGATATACCTAATAACTCTATTAACATTGATGTTTCTGAAGAAGAGATTAAAAGAAGAATGTCAAATTGGAAACCTAAACCACCCAATGTTGAAAAAGGTTGGCTGGCTAGATATGCTAGGATGGTTTCCTCAGCAAACACAGGAGCAGTAATGCTATAATCAATTATTACGGGTACAGTTTAGAAATAACTGTACCCTATTCTAACTTGAAAGGATGAAGCTATTGAACAGATTGGATAATTTGAACATAAAGTTGCATTCACTTGTCATCTTGCGCAACCTATTATCAAATGACGTAATTAAAAAACTTTCTGAACTGCTGACTATAAAAGACAAATCACCTATAGAGCAGGTTTCTTGCTACTCTTCTTTTGTTAATCACTTATTTAATGAAAACATTAATCTTTCCGACTATATTCTAGACCTTATATTAGATGATGAAAATATATTCATAATGAGACAGGCCCAAAGGATTGAAATAGATGATAATATAAAAGAATGTATAATAAACGAGTTAAAAATACTTGAAGAGATTTCTCAACTTACTTCCAAAGAAGTGAAAAATCTTATTAAATACGACTCTTACCTTCCTTCTTGGAAGAATAGTAAAAGAACTGACTTTTATTCTATATACATGGAAAAGGTTGAAAATCTCTCAACCCTAGGATACGGTATTTATTCAAAGCATCATATCTTTAGTTTGACGGACAACAAAATTAGTCCTATATTAAATCCTGATAATATTAGACTATCAGACCTTTTTGGCTATAACAAAGAACGTAAAGCAGTAGTGGATAACACCCTATCGTTTTTAAGTGGAAAGCCTGCTGCTAATGTACTCCTATACGGAGATTCCGGGACTGGCAAATCTTCTACCGTAAAAGCAATCGCAAATGAGTTTAAAGAAAAGGGCCTTAGATTAATTGAGATATCAAGAGATAATTTACAAGCTATACCCATTGTTATAGATGAAATCAGCAAAAACCCTTTAAAGTTCATACTGTTTATAGACGATATATCTTTCCAAAAAAACAATAAAGAATTTGGAGTACTCAAATCCTTATTAGAGGGCTCAGCTTCATCTAAATCACCCAATCTGTTAGTGTATGCAACTAGCAATAGAAAGCATCTAATAAAAGAGAATTTTTCTGAAAGAGATGGTGATGATATTCACATAAACGAAACTATTCAAGAAACAGTCTCACTATCTGAAAGATTTGGTTTGTCGGTATACTTCTCAAGACCTAATAAAGAAGAGTATCTCATGATAGTCAATAGGCTTGCAAAGCAATATAAAATTGATATTAAAGACCAAGAGCTTAACTATGAAGCTGAACGATATGCCCTTCTGCGCAATGGGCGCTCGCCAAGAATAGCACGACAATTCATTGAGAATCTAAAAGGGAAAGCACTCAACTAGGGTGCTATTATTTTTCGAACGATTTCTGTGAAATTATTTTATAATGTTCATATATCCACGAATATTGCTAAATTTCTCTGACTTTTATGCGAAGGTTTTCCTTCCAGTTTGTTGTAATATACGTTGGGTATACTATAATTAAAATATAATCAAAATAATTGGAGGGTATAATGGCGAAAAATAGAGTTGGAATTGTAATGGGAAGTGATAGTGATTACGGTGTTGTAAAGAAAGCTGAATCTATATTAGATTCGCTTGGAATACTATATGAAACAAGAATTTTATCAGCTCACAGGACACCTAAGCAAACGTGCGAATTTGCTTCTACCGCAAAAAACAATGGTTTTGGAGTAATAATTGCTGCGGCAGGTAAGGCTGCCCATCTGGCAGGTGTAATAGCCGCTCACACAACTTTGCCCGTGATTGGAATCCCAATAAAATCATCTACCTTAGATGGTTTAGATTCTCTTCTTTCTACCGTCCAGATGCCCAAAGGTATACCTGTTGCAACGGTAGCTGTAGACGGGGCTGAAAATGCAGCTATATTAGCTGCAGAAATCTTAGCACTCAATGACGAGTCTTTAGGCAAAAAACTCCATGCAATGCGTCAGCAGATGGAGTATGAAGTGTTGAGAAAAAACGAACAATTCGAGAGAAAATAATATTATATTGAGAGGAAATAGAATGTATCGAGGAATTCATGAAGAATGCGGAGTATTTGGAATCCGCAGTAATAAAACTACAAATTTGGCTTCCGTAGTATATCATGCCCTATATGCTCTTCAGCACAGGGGCCAAGAAAGCTGCGGTATAGCTATTAATGACGGTGAAACCATTATAGGCCACAAAGATCTTGGTCTTGTAAGCGATGTGTTTACAAGGGAAGTACTCGAAAAACTTCCCGAGGGACATATGGCCATAGGGCACTGTCGCTATTGTACAGCCGAGGAAGAAACTGTAGCCAACTCGCAGCCCCTTGTTATAAAACATGTCAAGGGGAATATGGCGGTAGCATTTAATGGAGGGCTAACTAACGCTTCTAAGCTGCGTGAGGAATTAGAGCTTAGCGGAGCAATATTTCACACTACAAGTGACGTTGAAGTAATCGCATACGTCATTACCAAAGAGAGACTTTCAACGCCCACTATTGAAGATGCTATCAGCAGGGCTATGTTAAAAATCCAAGGAGCATATTCACTTGCCATAATGACTCAAAAAAAATTAATAGCAGTGAGGGATCCTTTAGGTTTTAGGCCCCTTTGCATTGGCAAAATTGAAGACGATTATATAATCGCATCAGAGAGCTGTGCCTTAGACAGTATTGGTGCACAGTTTATTAAAGATGTTAGACCCGGTGAGATTATAGTAATTGACGATAATGGTATGCGCAGTATTGATAAGCATTGTACTGACGGTAAAAAAGCAAGCTGTGTATTTGAATATATTTATTTTGCACGTCCAGATTCCATAATTGACGGCAGCTGTGTGCATACTGCAAGACAAAGAGCAGGTGCCTTTCTCGCATTGGAACATCCCGTTCAGGCTGATGTCGTAATTGGCGTCCCAGACTCAGGTCTCGATGCCGCCTTAGGATACGCTAAACAATCAGGAATACCATATGATGTGGGTTTTATTAAAAACAGATATATAGGCCGAACTTTTATTGAACCATTCAAGTCCCAAAGGGAAAATGCGCTGCGCATTAAACTGAATACTATTTCATCGACAGTTCGTAATAAGAGGGTAATCTTGATAGATGATTCTATTGTACGTGGAACCACAAGTAAGCGTATTGTGAAATTACTCAGGGATGCAGGTGCTACCGAGGTGCATATGAGAGTTTCTTCTCCGCCCTTTTTATACCCTTGCTTTTTTGGAACAGATCTTGGTTCTCGTGAGAATCTGATAGCAGCAAATCACTCTGTGGATGAAATTGCGAAAATAATAGGTGTAGATTCGCTAGGCTTTTTAGGTGTGGACAATGTTACTAAACTAGCTGACAATCCTGCTTATAGCTTCTGCACAGCATGCTACACCGGGAATTATCCGCTAGCTATTAACGATAAACAAAAAGAGGAGAATAGAGATGAAGAGTCAAAGTAATCACTACAAGGATGCAGGCGTTGACATTGATGCAGGTTACAAAGCAGTTTCACTCATTAAGTCTCATATAAAAAGAACGCTTACGAAGGGTATTTTGGGTGAAGTCGGTGGTTTTTCAGGAATGTTTGAACTCGATTTATCAGGTATTAAAAAACCCGTGCTTGTATCTGGTACTGACGGTGTCGGAACAAAGTTAAAGCTTGCCTTTCTTATGGACAAGCACGACAGCGTTGGAATAGACTGCGTAGCTATGTGTGTAAATGATATCATTTGCTGTGGAGCCAAACCCCTTTATTTCCTCGACTATATCGCAGTTGGTAAAAATCTACCCCAACGGATAGCCTCAATAGTTTCCGGAGTAGCTGAAGGTTGCGTACAGGCAGGCTGTGCACTCATAGGCGGGGAAACTGCAGAAATGCCCGACTTCTATAAAGAAAATGAGTATGACATTGCAGGTTTCGCAGTAGGAATTGTAGATAAAGATCATATAATTGACGGAAGCAAAGTAAATAAAGAAGATATTATAATAGGGCTACCCTCCTCAGGTATACATTCAAACGGATTTTCTCTAGTTCGCCGTGTTTTTGATGTAGAAAACCAATCTCTATCTATATATGTAGACGAATTATCTGCTACTTTAGGTGAAGCTTTAATCACCCCTACCAAGATTTATGTTAAACCAATATTGGCCTTACTCGAAAAAATAAATGTAAAAGCAATTTCCCATATTACCGGAGGAGGTTTTTTCGAAAATATTCCTAGGGGAATTCCAAAAAATTGCTCTGCTAAGATTGAGCTAAATTCCTTAGATATTCCACCAATATTTAAACTAATACAGGAAAAAGGAAACATACCTGAAATTGAAATGTTTAATATCTTTAATATGGGAACAGGAATGTGTATTGTTGTTTCTAAAGATGATGCCGATCAGGCTATTAAAATACTAAATGATCATGGTGAAAAAGCCAGAATTATCGGCCATATTATAACAGGAGAAAATGAGGTTATACTATGCTGAACATTGCAGTTTTAATATCGGGAAACGGTACAAATCTTCAAGCTCTAATTGATGCTCAAGAAAGCGGTAAGCTAACTTCAGGTAAGATAACACTAGTTATCTCAAGCCGCAAAGATGCTTACGGATTAACCCGTGCACGTAAACACGGTATTAAAACTGAAGTTGTAGAAAAAAAGACCTGCATTGATGAAGAAGAGTTTAACAACCTTATACTAACAAAACTTCTTGAAAATAATATTGATATTGTCGTACTAGCTGGCTTTCTCTCGATATTAGGACAGGAAGTAATATGGGAGTTTGACAAAAGAATAATTAATATTCATCCTTCCCTCATCCCCTCCTTTTGCGGTCCAGGTTTATATGGCCTAAAGGTACATGAGGAAGCACTGAAAAAAGGAGTTAAGATTACAGGAGCCACAGTGCACTATGTAAATGAAATACCCGATGGTGGCGAAATAATCATGCAAAAAGCAGTTAAGGTATTGGAAGGAGACACTCCTGAAACGCTTCAAAAAAGAGTTATGGAAGAGGCGGAGTGGATAATCCTACCCCAAGCAGTTGAGCTAATTTGTACAGAATACAGTCGAAAGGACAAAAGAATGGAAATAAAAACTCTAGCTGAAATACTGAAAACAAACAGCTATCTAGGACGGGGAATAGTTATAGGCATAAGCCCTGACTCAAAACATGGAATCATAGCATACTTCATTATGGGACGAAGCCTTAACAGTCGAAACAGGATTTTTGTTGAAGATAACGAAGGAATACGTACCCAAGCTCACGATCCAACTAAGATGACTGACCCCTCATTAATAATTTATTCTCCTGTTAAAGTACTAGGAAATAATACGATTGTAACTAACGGCGATCAAACTGATACAATCTATGATTATATGAAAAATGGTAAAACTTTTGAAGAAGCATTAAATACTAGGACCTTTGAGCCTGATAAACCTAATTTCACTCCCAGAATTTCAGGGATTCTAAATAGAAGCGAAAAAAGTTACAAATTGTCCATATTAAAAAGCTGTGGCGGCAACCCTAAAAGCACTCAAAGATTTTATTTCAACTACCATAACCCTCTGCCAGGCCAGGGACACTTCATTCATACATATGAAAAAGATGGTGCTCCCCTACCCTCATTTGAAGGTGAGCCAATAGCAGTATTGGTTCATAATGATATTGATGTTTTTACATGTGAAATCTGGGATAGTTTGAATTTTGAAAATAAGGTTTCCCTCTTTGTACGCTATATCGACCTAAGTAGCGGAAAATATATTACAAGAATTGTAAACAAGAATGTTTAATAGAAAGGAAATAGGCATGCTAAAAGAACTACCTTTAAAGTACGGATGTAACCCTAACCAAATACCAGCTAGAATCTATATGAAGGAAGGAAATCTGCCCATAGAGGTACTTAACGGAAAGCCAGGCTATATTAACCTTTTAGATGCACTTAACGGATATCAGCTTGTCAAAGAATTAAAAGAAGCTACGGGTTTACCTGCAGCCACTTCCTTTAAACATGTCAGTCCTGCAGGTGCAGCCCTAGGACTTCCTTTGGACCCCGTCTTAAAACAGATGTATTTTGTAGATGAAGAATTATCCCCTCTTGCTTGCGCTTACGCCCGTGCCAGAGGTGCGGATAGGATGTCATCTTTTGGCGACTTTGTTGCACTATCTGACCCTTGTGACTTTTCTACCGCTAAACTGTTAGCAAAAGAGGTCTCGGATGGAATAATTGCACCGGGCTACGACAATGATGCTTTAGAATTACTGAAGAGTAAAAGAAAAGGTAATTATACCATATTAAAGATAGATGAAAATTATACACCTTCGCCTATGGAGACAAAGGATGTTTACGGAATAACTTTTGAACAAGGCAGGAATGATTATAGGATCGATTACTCACTTTTAGATAACATAGTTACGAAGAACAAAGATATTTCAGAGAGTGCAAGGCGTGATCTTTTAATATCCCTAATCACACTTAAATATACCCAATCCAACTCCGTATGTTATGCCTATGATGGTCAAACAATAGGAGTTGGTGCAGGACAGCAGTCACGTATCCATTGCACAAGATTAGCTGGAAACAAGGCAGATATGTGGCACCTTAGAAAGCATCCAAAGGTATTAAACCTAAAATTTAAGGAAGATCTAGGGCGTCCCGAAAGAGATAATTGCATAGATATCTATCTTTCTGATTATAGCGATGACCTTTTGAAAGAAGGTTGCTGGGAGCAATTCTTTAATGTAAGTCCACAAGCTCTGACATCTGATGAAAAAAATGAATGGCTAAAACAGATGAATGGTGTATCTCTAGGCAGTGATGCATTCTTCCCCTTTGATGACAATATAAAAAGAGCTGTAAAAAGCGGTGTTTCATATATAGCTCAACCAGGCGGCTCAATTAGGGATCAATTAGTTATTGAAAGCTGTGATTCTTTCGGTATAGCAATGGTGTTCACCGGAATCAGATTATTCCACCATTAATATAGAAGGAGAAATGTTAAATGAACATCTTAGTAGTTGGCGGCGGTGGTAGAGAACACGCAATAATAAAAAAACTTAGAGAAAATCCCAATGTTAAGAATATATATGCCCTGCCCGGAAACGGAGGCATCTCTTACGAGGCAACTTTAATCAATATCAGTCCCCTTGATTTAGATTCAATCATCAATTATGTATCAGAAAATACTATTGACTTTGCAGTTATTGCTCCTGACGATCCTCTTGTTCTTGGTCTCACGGACAGGCTGCTCGAAAAAGGCATCCCTACATTTGGCCCTACTAAAAAAGCTGCAATAATTGAAGGCAGCAAGGTATTTTCAAAGCAGTTGATGAAGAAATATAACATACCTACTGCAGACTATGAAATATTTGATAACCCTAAAGATGCCATAAACTATATCAAGGAAAAAAACCGCTTCCCTATCGTTGTTAAAGCTGACGGACTTGCCCTGGGTAAGGGAGTACTAATATCACAAAATCTTGAAGAAGCTCAAGAAGCAGTTAATTCTATTATGGTCGAACGGGCCTTTGGTGATAGCGGTAAACGGGTAGTAATAGAAGAATTTCTACAGGGTCCTGAAGTAACCGTTCTCGCATTTACCGATTCAAAGACCATTGTTCCTATGGTCTCATCGATGGATCATAAGCGTGCCTTAGATGGCGATCTTGGTTTAAATACAGGAGGTATGGGTGTAATTGCACCAAATCCATACTACACCGATGATATAGCTAGGCGCTGTCAAGAAGAGATATTTATACCTACTATAAATGCGATGAATAATGAAGATAGACCTTTTAAAGGATGTCTATACTTCGGGCTTATGTTGACAGAGGAAGGCCCAAAGGTAATTGAATATAACTGCAGGTTCGGAGATCCTGAAGCCCAAGTAGTCTTACCACTTCTTGAATCAGATCTGCTTGATATAATGCAAGCTGTCTATGAAGAGAGGCTTAATGAGGTAGAAGTAAAATTTAAGGACAGTGCTGCCTGCTGCCTTATAGCAGCATCAGGTGGATATCCGAAGGATTATAAAAAAGGCTATAAAATAACCGGGCTATCCGATGCTATATCGACAGGTGCTTTAATCTACCATGCGGGTACAAAGATTGTAGATAACGAACTGGTAACTTCTGGAGGGCGAGTTTTAGGTGTTACTGCAATTAAACCTACCCTAGAAGACGCTGTCTCCCATGCATACAAGGCAATGGAAAAAATCCACTTTGAAAATATGCACTATAGAAAAGACATCGGAAAAAGAGCTCTGACAGTTGTAAGGAGGAAATAGACATGTCAGTATTTAGAATATATGTTGAGAAAAGAAAAGAGTTCTCTGTTGAAGCTGAGAACCTTACTAAAGAGGTCCGTACTTTTTTAAGTATTAAAAACTTGGACTCTATTCGAATTTTAGATCGCTACGATGTGGAAGGTATTGATGAAGAACTTTTTAACTATTGCAAAAACACTATTTTCTCCGAACCTGGTTTAGACAATACCTTTGATGAAATTCCTGATAATGCAGACTACAAGTTTGGTGTCGAATACCTGGCCGGCCAATACGATCAAAAAGCCGATTTATATTCACAATCCATACAGCTAGCTTCCCTGGGAAATAAACCTATAGTCAAGACGGCTAAAATCTACCTTCTTTATGGTTCTCTTAAAGAAGATGACATTAATACTATTAAAAATTATATTATCAACCCAATAGAATCCCAAGAAGCTACATTGGATACATTTGAAACCCTAAAAAAAGGATACCAGGAGCCCGAACCAGTTAAATCAATAGAAGGCTTCTGTGATATGGGAATCGATCAACTGAGTCAGTTTCTATCGGATTTTGGTTTAGCCATGGATTTAGATGATCTAAAGTTTTGTCAAGAATACTTCATCAAAGAAGGAAGAAACCCAACCGTAACAGAAATTCGTATGATCGATACCTATTGGTCTGACCACTGCCGCCATACCACCTTTTCCACAATAATAGATAAAGACAGATCTAAAATTGAAGATGAAGAGGTTGCTTCTTCTTTCAATAGATATTTAAATATTCGTAAGGAATTAGGGATACAGAATAGGCCCATAACCTTTATGGACATGGCAACTATAGGAGCCAAATACCTTGTTAATATTGGTAAACTAAAGAACCTCGACC
>JAAYSU010000214.1 GCA_012523915.1 Clostridiales bacterium | reverse complement strand
ATGGGGTATTCATAAAAGAGCGCAAGATTTTATTACAGAATTAAATCATAAATATGTGAACTACAATTATGTTATTGAATCGCTGCATAACATAAGCTTAAATGATTTGTGGTTTTATTATTCTTTAGAAGAATCAGACAAGGCAAATTCAATATTAGTAGATATTTTTGAGGGTTTATTTAATTCAAACCTAGAAGAAAATGAAAGAGAATTGTTAATAAAGACTCTTATTAAGTATATGGATCGGTACAACAGCTTAGGAGAGCCTTCTTATGAAATTATATCCAGATGCTTTAATATAATTAATAAAGATATGGAAGATCATGAACAGCTATACATCAGAAATTCAGGTTACTTTAAATCATATCTAAATAACTTAGCAAACAACCCTAAATATGCCCAGAAAATAATAGAGCTGTCAGCTGTTTTACTTGAAAAATGCATAGACTATTGGGAAAGGACTTCAAAAGTTGAAGAATGGTTTAAAAAGAGATCCCATCTTTTCCATCCAAATTGTAATGAAAAGATCAAGAATATCGGCCAACCCTTTTCCGAAGGTCTTAGGCTTGAACTAAGAAAGGCAACAACTTGGGAGGAAATGAGAAGTTTATTCTTCTTTAATGATATTTCTAAATATTTTCGCAGTTTTACTGAAGAATTTAATACTCCCCTTGAAAAGATATATTTCATAAATTATCTACTTCATTTACCCGGAATGATCCATTTGTATGATCATCTTCTTTATGATATGAATAGACATTTAAGAAATGTTTTAAAGGAATTAAAGAAAGATGAGACAACTGCTTTTTTAGATAACATAATGGCTCTATTTGAAGAATTAAAATCTGAACATGGTGGCACTGTTTTAGACTGTATTTTAACACTGGGAAAAGAAGTGATCGATACAAAGGACCAGGCCCTTACATCCTACTTCGTAAAAGGATTAATTAAGCTGGGTTTTTATAGGCCAGGCAAATTAAAGATTAATGATGATTGGCAGATACAGATAAATAATAATCATATTAAGAATATTAGGGTATGGTTAGAACTAATACAGTACTCGCCTTATGATATGAGGGAGCTCTTGGCTGCACTTATCGTTAATCTGAAGCTTGGTGGCATTTTTATTTCAGATACAGACTTATTTCAAAGGGATGTTACGAGTCTTCTAAACTCAGATATTGGACCTGTGTATAGGGAGATTAAGCAGCTTGCGAGAATATTCCCTGTATATTTTAGGGAAATAGGGGCAGAAGGTGAACTTAGGGAGGCTACCACTGCTATAGATGAACTTTCAAGAAGGAAAGATAGGCTTATTCATTTTCTACGTAAACAGACCCATACCGAGAGCAATAACACCCACATATACTTAACCAAGAGTATCATTAAATACTGGTGCGACGGTGATAAGGAAAGATTAAAGGACATTATACCTGAAGATGTTTATGAATGGCTATCTCCTAATAATGAGTGGTTCAAAGGCGTACATGAAATCTTGATTAAATTGAGAGACAAAAAGAATTTAACTATAGAAGAATTATTAGATCTAGATCTATCGGATATTAAAGAGACGCTTAATGATTTGCCAGAAGATAATGAACGGGATAAAGATAGAGTGTACTATCTATTCCAAACTTATTCTTTATTGTTGGAAAAATATTCATTAGAATCTGAAGATATTATTTCTATGTTAAACAGCTACGGATTGCTGCCAAATAAAGACATTGAAGAACTTGTAAAGAGTTTAGAAAAGAAAAACATTAGAAGATCTTTAGAAAATATTTATCGACTGATGAACCAATTAAAAGAGATTATTCTGGATTCTAAGGAGAGCAAGGCATTAGAAAATATATATTATAAGCGGCATATTGCAGTAGGAATTCCATCTATGTATGGGCAATATATTGAACCAAAATTTGATGCTCTAGGATTGATGTATCGCTTAGAAAGAACAGCTTCTAAGCTTATGGTTGAACTACTGGAGTTAAATAATTATGAATATATCACTGCTAAGACTTTTAGACATCTTTATGAAGTATTGGTACTCTTTAAAGAAGGTTTAGAGTTGGATGGAATATATAATCAGGGCTTCAATTCAAATCTTGAGATGTTTAAATATAGTTTAACATCACCAAGCTTTACCTTGGATCAATACATTGACCTATTTAGGTTCATGGCCCAGAACATCAATCAAATTATAGATGAATATTTCTTGGATCTATATGAAGTACCTCTTAACGAAATAATACCGCAGATATTTCCGTTAGATGAGTCGCTCTCGGATTCAGAAAATAAACAACGACTTCAAATGGAGTCTGAGAAGTTTCTTAGAGACAATTTGTATTCTGCTTTCCTTTTACAGGATCTTGATAATTTTATTACCAGTGTAATCGATACACTGAGAGGGATGATTGATAACTATTCCGATGAATTTATTGAGAATATGTTGAGCTACGATCCTGATTTGACTATAAGTCCATTGAACAGAAAAACTGTAGAAATGGATAATCCCGTATTTCTTGGAGCAAAAGCATACTTTTTAAAAAAACTTATATCATATAACTTTCCTGTGCCACCTGGGTTTGTACTGACTTCTGAAGTATTTAGACATAAGGAAACAGTGACGAACCATCCCTATATGAGGCATGAAATTGATCAGCTGATACTGAAACATATAACTGAGATTGAAAAGCTTACTAATAGTAAATTTGGCAATCCAAATAAACCCTTACTATTCTCGGTTCGCTCTGGTACCTCAATATCTTTACCGGGAGCTATGAAGACCTTCCTAAATGTAGGATTGAATGATGAAATAGTGGAAGTATTCAGCAGAAAACCGGGCTATGAATGGACAGCCTGGGATTGCTATAGGCGTTTCCTACAGAGCTGGGGAATGGCTTATGGTGTTGAAAGAGATATTTTTGATGACGTAATGAACGATCATAAAATTAAATATGGGATAGAGCTTAAAGTACAATTTAGCGCTGAACAAATGAGGGATATTGCATATGCCTACAAAAAAGTTTTAGAAGACCATAACATTAATATTCAGGTTGAACCTTTTCAACAACTGACACAGGCAATTCTCTGTGTCCTTGACTCATGGTACTCTGAGAGTGCAAAGTATTATAGAGAGCATATGGATATAGCCGATGACTGGGGGACTGCAGTTATTGTTCAAAAGATGATCCTTGGTAATTTGACGTCAAAGTCAGGAACCGGGGTTGTGTTTACAAACAGTCCATTTAACGGTCAATCAGGAATTAACCTATATGGTGACTTTGCATTATGTAGCCAGGGAGAAGATGTTGTTTCTGGCTTAGTCAATACTTTACCTATAACAGAACAACAGCGAAAAAAATATTATATTGACTGCGATATATCGTTGGAATCTGAGCTACCTAGGATATATGAGGCACTATTGAATTTATCGACAGAGTTAATAGACACCTATGGTTTTATGCATCAAGAAATAGAGTTTACTTTTGAATCAGATGATCCAAAGGACCTATATATTCTCCAGACAAGGAATCAAAACCTTAAAAAGCAGAAGACATTTTCAAAATTCGTCCTATCACCTAATGAAATGAAACTGGTTGGACGTGGAATTGGAGTAGGAAGAGGTGCGCTTTCAGGTATAATTGCATTTGGTATGGATGATATAGAGAAGTATGAGAAGAATAATAGTGATGAAAAGATAATATTAGTTAGACCTGATACTGTTCCTGACGATATTCCACTAATATTCCGTAGTGATGGCCTTATAACTGCAAAAGGTGGAGCTACATCTCATGCAGCAATTACAGCTGCAACCCTGGGTAAAATTTGCATTGTCAGTTGCAAGAGGATGAAAGTAAATGATGAAGCTAAAATCTGTGAGATAAATGGAAAGACTTTTAAATCAGGAGATAAAATTTCTATAGACGCTAACTTAGGTAATGTATATGAAGGTAATTATGAGATTCAAGAGGAGTAGGTAAGAACAAAGTTGAAAAGTAAATATCAAGTGATATAATTGTATTGGTATTTATTTTGCATAAAGAATAGTTGATATAACTAGATTGATGGATAAGGGGAGATTTTTTATGAGCATATCTTTAAAGAATAAAAAAATATTAGGTATTAACGGTTCAGGCAGAATAGGTAAACTAACACTTTGGAATCAACTTAGTTTAAAGCATTTTGACGGAATAGTCATCAATGCCGGCCGAGAAGTTGGTAGAAATATAGATGATATTATTCAATACTTTACTGTTGATTCAACATATGGACCTTTAGACAAATTCCTCTATGGTTATTCTGGCAAGGGCTGTGATATTAAGGTAATCGATTCTGAAGATGCACATTTTGAGATAGATGGAATGAGTATCAAGGTCTTAAAAAAAGCAAGAAACCCAAAAGACATAGACTGGGCTAAGGAAGGAGTTAGATTAGTCGTCGATTGTACAGGCACATTTTTAGATCCAACACTTCCTGTAGACTATCCTAAAGGTAGCCTGAGAGGACATTTAGAGGCAGGTGCTGAAAAAGTCATAGTGAGTGCTCCTTTTAAAATTAAAGAGTCATCTAAAAAAATGGCTTCAGATAGCGGCATGTTCGTTTATGGTGTAAACCATTCTGACTATGATCCTATGAATCATCATATAATATCTGCAGCAAGCTGTACTACAACAGGTTTAGCACATATGATGAAGCCTCTATTGGATGCAGAAGAAACTTCCAAGATTATAACTGCATCAATGTCAACCGTGCATGCGGCAACAAATAATCAGAACATATTAGATGCAGCTCCAAAAGCTGGAAGCAAGGACCTTAGAAGGAACAGATCTGTGTTTAATAATATTATACTTACTTCCACAGGAGCGGCTATTGCATTAGAAGAGATACTTCCTGATATACAGAAAGTAGGCTTTATGGCAGATTCAATCAGAGTTCCTACAAGTACGGTATCTTTAATCTCACTTAATATAACTTTCCGTACTGCCCTCACCGATAAGGGAGAACCGGTTATAAATCAAGAGTTTATAAATAACCTGTATAAAAAGGCTGCAGCGGGGTCTCAAAAGAATCTGCTAGTATATTCGGAAAGACAAAACGTTTCTTCAGACTTAATAGGTGGCCTGGCAGCTGTAGTAATCGAAGGCTGTGAGAATCATACAAGAACAGGATTTTTAACCATAGATGCGGAAACCTTACAAAGCTTTGGAATTGATACAAACCAGGATATTAGCTATCCTGTTACTCATGCTAAAATCTTCGGTTGGTATGACAATGAGTACGGATGCTATGTAAACTGTATGGGCAAGCTTATTAAATATGTAGATAAAAATATGCTATAGTCCCTTTCAGTATAATATTAATATGGTATTAATATGAAAGTACTCCTACTGACATAATATTTGATTGAAGCTGGGAATATAAATTATAGAAATAATAATTAGAAAGAAGAGTTAGAGGTAATTGAGGGGTTAATGGCTAGTATTTTAACTAAACGAAGCAACCAATCTCGGATAGACAAAAATAAATCCTACTTTAATAAAACAAGATTCTATTTATTCTTTTTCTTGTTGGTTTTCTATACCGAGATGGTTGTTAAAATATACTGTTTCGGGGGAGCTTCATTTAAGAGTATTTTATATACCGGTCTTTTTTCAGCTTCTTTGAGTTTAGGATGTGCTTTTTTTTGTAGCCTTTGGAGTAAAAAAATTAATCAGATTTTAACAATAATATTTGTAAGTATTATTGTATTACTTTGCATGGCTCAAATAGTGTATTTCACCATCTTTGGAACATTCGGTACGCTCTATTCACTTTATGTGGGAGCAGATGCAATTACGGGTTTTTGGTCTGGGACTGTTAGTGGAATCATATCTAGCATAGTCCCATTGCTATTTGTCTTAATACCCTCAGTTGTTTTTATAAAATTTTCATCTAAATTTGTGCCAGATAAGAGACAGAACTTAAACACGCTATTAAAAATAGTATTGGGGTCGATTATCTTCTATCTGCTAGCGCTTCTCATAATAATAAACAACAGCTCTGGGATCATGCCTGACAGATATTTATATCGCAATTCTTTTATACCAAATCTCACTGTCGATAATTTCGGTGTAATGACTACAATTAGACTAGATGCGCAAAATCTTCTGTTTAAAAATATTATAAGTTCACCACAACCCCCTATAGAAGAGGAGGAGACAGAAGAAGAGCAGCCAGAGAAGCCAGAGAGGAGACCCGAATATGGTTATAATGTAACGGAAATTAACTTTGATGAACTGATAGAAAATGAAAATAATGAAACTATAATAGAAATGCATAAATATTTCAGCAGCGTTGAACCTACGAAAAAGAATAAATACACGGGTCTTTTTGAAGGAAAGAATTTGATATGGATAGTAGGGGAAGCTTTTTCAACACTTGCTTTAAATGATGAAGTAACACCAACGCTTTCTAAATTGGCAGGGGAAGGATTTGTGTTCAACAATTTCTATAACCCTGTATGGAGTGTATCTACAAGCGACGGCGAATACGTTACTCTTACAGGCCTGATACCAAAATCCGGGGTCTGGAGCATTAGACAGTCATCAAAAATCTATATGCCTTACGGATTTGGTAATCTGCTGTCACCCCTTGGGTATAGCTGCAAAGCATATCATAATCATTACTATAACTATTATGACAGACATCTTTCTCATCCCAATCTGGGGTATGATTATAAAGGGTTGGGGAATGGCTTAAAGGTGACTGAAGTATGGCCTGAATCCGACCTTGAGATGATGCAGGTAACTATTCCTAACGATATTACACAAACCCCCTTCCATACTTACTATATGACAGTGAGCGGGCATCTAAACTATACAACTATCGGCAATACTATGGCAAAACGCAACTGGGATGCTGTAAAGGATCTTGAATATTCTGATCCGTGTAAGGCCTACCTTGCATGCAATGTTGAGTTGGATAAGGCAATATCATATATTTTGGAACAGCTTGAATTAGCAGGAGAGCTTGAAAATACTGTCATAGTGCTTTCAGGTGATCACTATCCCTATGGTTTAACAGATGAAGAATTAGATGAGCTTGCAGGCTACGAACAGGAAAAGAAGTTTGAGAAGTTCAGGAGCACCCTAATAATTTGGAGCGCAAGTATGGAGGAAGCTGTAGTTGTAGATAAAGTTTGCTCGAGTTTAGATGTTATGCCGACTATTGCAAACCTTATGGGGCTTGAGTATGATTCCAGGTTAGTAATGGGGAGAGATATCCTGTCAGATTCATCCGGTTTGGTAATATTCAATGATAGGAGCTGGATTACCGATCTTGGTAGATATGATGCGAAGCAGAATTTATTTACCCCTATCGAGGGAGTGACAATAAGCGAAACTTATGCTAAGAATATACTCAAAAAGGTAAACAATGCATTTTATTATTCTGCAAAGATATTGGAAAAAGATTATTATAGTAAGGTGTTAAAATGAGAAGAGTTTATTTAGATAATGGCAGTACATCTTTTCCTAAAGCGCCGGGTGTAGGAAAGACAATGATGGAATTCATTGAGGATGTAGGTTGTAATGTCAGCAGAGGAGGTTATAATATATCCTATTCTCTTGCTGAAAGAATATTAAATGCTCGCGAAAAGTTATGTGAGCTCTTTAATTTTGATAAAGTGAGCAATGTGATATTTACCCCTAACGTGACTTATAGTTTGAATTTCCTAATTGCAGGCCTATTGAAGCCAGGGGATCATGTGCTAACAACATCAATGGAGCACAATGCGGTTGCAAGGCCCATAGAGGAAGCTAAAAATAGAGGTATTGAAGTCAGTATTGCGAATTGCAATGATAAGGGAGAATTAGACCTCTGCCATTTAGAATCTTTGATTCAATCAAATACAAAAGCAGTTGTAATACAGCATGGATCTAACGTATCAGGAACGCTTATAGCTGTAGAAAAAGTAGCAAGTATTTGTGAAAAATACGATATCTTTTTTATATTAGATGCTGCCCAAACGGCCGGAGTATTTCCTTTAGACATGAAGAAGATGAAAATAGATGGACTGGCTTTTACTGGCCATAAGGGACTTTTAGGCCCTCAGGGGATCGGTGGATTTATTATAGAAGATAAATTGGCTGATTCTATAACCCCTATAATACACGGAGGAACGGGAAGCATATCTGATTCATTAGTTATGCCGGACTTTCTACCAGATAAATTTGAACCTGGGACCCTGAATATTCCGGGGATACTGGGACTTTCTACGGCGCTTGATTACATATTAGATAAGGGTATTGATAATATAAGGAAGATTGAGCTTAGATTAACCGATATATTCTTAGAAGGAATAAAGCAAAGAAATGATATTAAGATAATAGGTTTAGATACTATCGAGGGTAGATGTCCTATTGTCTCTTTAGATTTTATATACAGGGATAATGCTGAGCTTGCATTTAAATTAGACGATGAATATGGTATCATGACAAGATGCGGTCTTCACTGTGCGCCCATGGCTCACAAAACATTAGGCACATTTCCAAAGGGAACAGTAAGATTTGCATTTGGACATTTTAACACCGAGGAAGAGATTTATTACGCCATCGATTCTATTCAAAAGATCCTGGATTCTTAATAAAACAGGGGCAGATCTGCCCCTGTTTAAGTAATCGTACATCGTTACTTTACGATAATAGAGTAATTATCTAAAGGAAGCACTTCTCCTATGATTTCAGCGCAAGGTATTTCTCCTTTTAGTTCAGAAAGCAACTTATAGGCATCCTTTTCAGCTATAGATATTAGTAGTCCTCCTGAGGTCTGAGGATCGTACATTATATCTAATAGTTCTAAGGGAACTGAAGGATCAACCTTAACTTTGTTATCCAGGAAGTTGCGATTTGCGTATGCTCCTGCAGGTATGATTCCCATTTTAGCCATATCCCTTGCTTGAGGATGAAGTGGTAGTGAATTTGCGTTCAAGGAAATAGTTACTCCACTTCCTGCTGCCATTTCATAGGAGTGGCCTAAAACTCCAAATCCGGTTATATCAGTACAAGCATTAACTTTGTAATTGTTCATAATTTCATATGCTCTTTTATTTAATTGAGCCATGGAGCTAATTATTACATTTTCAGTTTCTGCATTAATTAGATTTGCTTTCATCGCAGTATTTAGTATCCCTGTTCCTAATGGTTTTGTTAAAATTAAAAGGTCACCCGCTTTAGAATTAGAATTTGTTAAAATATGATCGGGATGAACAAAACCAACAACGCTCAATCCATACTTAGGTTCATTATCTTTTAGAGTATGCCCTCCTGCTATTACAGCATTAGCTTCCCTTACTTTGTCATAACCTCCTTGGAGTATGCCTTTTAGCGTTTCTTTATCCAGATCTTCAGGATAGCATAATATATTTAAAGCAAGCTTAGGAGTTCCTCCCATAGCATATACATCGCTCAGTGCGTTTGCTGCGGCAATTTGTCCATAGAGATATGGCTCATCCACAACAGGCGGAAAGAGATCTAAAGTATGTATAATTGCGATATTATGGTCTATACGATAAATAGCAGCATCATCACTGCTTTCAAAGCCCACAAGCAAATTGGGGTCCTTGAATTTGGGTAGGTGACACAAAACTTGTGCCAGGGCATCAGGCCCAATTTTGGCCGCTCAACCAGCATTATTAGTCAGATCAGTTAGTTTGATATCTGTCATAAACCGTCACCTCCTTTATCCTCACTTATTTGAGTATAACCTTATTTATATTTTTGGACAATATTGAAATTCACATTATTGTCTATAATTTAATATTATGATATACTGAAATCAGTCAGAAGCTTGTGATAATGGGAATAGATGGGCGCTGGTGTGCCTTCTGGTCTTCAAAACCAGTTCAAGGGGTTAAGAGCCTCTTGGGTGGGTTCGATTCCCACATATTCCCGCCATTTTTTATCCCAGCAGGAAGGTGTACAAATGGATAAGAAGAAAGAACTGTTAAAGCAGATTCCTAAGATTGATGAGGTGTTGAAAGAGCAACGCCTATTTATGTTTTTTGAGGGGACATCAAGGAATATAATAGTGGAAGCAGCTAGAGAAGTGATAGAAGAAATAAGACAAAGGATTCTAAATAATCAAATCGACAGCTTAGTGTACGATGAGATAATAGATGCAATTGTTAAAAGGATAAAGTCTAAAAAACAGAAAAGTCTTCGCCCCCTTATAAATTGTACTGGGACAATCATTCATACAAATTTAGGACGAGCCCTATTATCAAAAGAAGCTTGCAAGAGTGTAATAGAAGTAGCTTCAAACTATTCGACCTTAGAATATGACCTAAAACAAGGTTCAAGAGGTTCACGTCACGAACATATAGAAAAATTAATCACAAAAGTAATAGGTGTTGAGGCCGCAATGGCGGTGAATAACAACGCAGCCGCTGTGCTACTATGTCTTGCTGCCTTAGCCAAGGATAAAGAAGTGATCGTATCTAGAGGCGAGCTCGTAGAGATAGGAGGATCCTTTAGAATACCTGAAATAATGGAACTAAGTGGTGCACGCTTAGTAGAGGTTGGGACAACAAATAAGACTAATATTTCGGATTACAGGAAGGCAATAATTGAGGGTCAAACAGCTTTACTTTTAAAGGTTCACACGAGCAATTATAAGATTGTGGGATTCACTAAAGAGACATCTTTGAATGAACTAGTTGACCTTGGAAGAGAAAGATCTATCCCTGTGGTCTATGATATCGGAAGCGGACTTATGACAGACCTATCCCAATGGGCTATTCAAGAACCAACGGTTATAGATAGTTTAAAAACCGGTATAGATATCATATTGTTTAGTGGCGATAAGCTATTGGGAGGCCCTCAAGCCGGAATTATAGCAGGTAAGAAGAAATATGTAGACATGATGAAGGAGCATCCTTTAGCGAGAGCTGTGAGACTAGATAAGATGACATTAGCAGCTCTTGAGGCAACCTTCTATGAGTATGTCGATCCTGAGAAAGCAAAGGAAAACATACCTGTTTTATCGATGATATCTGCTTCTCAAGAAGAGCTAAAAGATAGGGCGTATGGTCTAATGGAAACACTAGATCAAAAGACGGATGCATATGAACTAAAGGTAGTAGAATCTCAGGCTCAGATAGGCGGAGGATCTGCTCCCAATCAATTCTTGCCGAGCTATGCAGTTGCTTTAAAGGGAATCAACCTTACCATTGAACAAATAGAAAGACGTTTAAGGGAATACAGGATTCCGGTTATAGTTCGAATATATAATGATCAGATATTACTAGATATGAGAACAATATTAGAGGATTCATTTGAAGACTTGGTTGAAGCCTTGCTGACTATAGCCAATTAGACCGGGAGGAATTAGTATGCGTAATGTTATCATCGGTACCGCGGGACATGTAGATCATGGGAAGACAAGCTTAATTAAAGCCTTGACCGGCAAAGATACAGACCGTTTAAAAGAAGAGAAAAAACGCGGAATTACCATTGATTTGGGTTTTACCAACATGCCAAATCCTAAAGGAATTAATATTGGGATAATCGATGTGCCCGGCCATGAAAGGTTTATCAGGAATATGTTAGCAGGTATTGGCGGTATCGATTTAGTGTTGCTTGTTATTGCTGCCGACGAAGGCATTATGCCCCAAACATTAGAGCATTTTGAAATCCTAAAAATGTTGGGTATTAATAAAGGTATCATAGCGATAACCAAGGTTGACCTTGTGGAAGCAGAATGGATTGAAATGGTAGAAGAAGATATAAAAGAAACTGTAAGGGGCACATTTATGGAAAATGCACCCATAATCAGAGTATCTTCCTATACTGGACAGAATATCGATGAACTAAAAAATATAATATTTTATATGCTTGAAGAGGTTGAATCAAGACGGACTGATCCATCTCTACTAAGAATTCCGGTAGATAGGGTTTTTATAATCGACGGATTTGGAACAGTTATCACCGGTACTTTGATGGAAGGATCAATTAGCGTAGGAAGTGAAGTACAAATTTTTCCTGGGGATAGGATAGCTAGAGTAAGAAGTCTTCAGGTACATGGGAATATGGTTGATACAGCTTATGCGGGACAGCGTACAGCAGTAAACTTGATGAATGTTAAAAAAACGGAAATAAAAAGGGGAGACCTATTGGCTGCTAAGGGGTCTTTGACCCCAACCATGATGCTGGATGTGAAAATAAGGATGTTCGACGATGCTCCCAGAACGTTGGTTAACGGCATGAGACTTCATCTCTACTGTGGGTCAGCTGAAGTGTTATGCAAAGCTATTCTGCTAAATAAGGAAAAGCTTGATAGAGGCGAGGAAGGATATGCTCAGTTAAGATTAGAAGAAGAGCTTGCTGTTAAAAAGGATGATCGTTTTATATTACGCTTCTATTCTCCTGTGGAAAGCATAGGAGGGGGGATAATACTAGACTCCAATCCTATTAAACATAAGAGATTTAAACAGGATATTATAGAAGCCCTTTCTGTTAAAGAAGTAGGAGATGGCAAATCAGTTCTTGAGCAGATAATAAAAGAGGGAAATATTTCCGATGTAAGGAATATAGCTAATAGGCTTGGTAAGACTGTAGGAGAGATAAGCTCAGATGTAGAAAGACTGGTCAAAGAGGAAAGAACCATAAAACTTACAGATGACTTAATTGCCCATAAAGAATATTTTGATTTTGCAAAGGATGCAACAAAGGAAATATTAGAAGATTATCATAGAAAAAACCCAATCTCTTCAGGAATACAAAAGGGAGAACTAAGTAAGAGACTAGCTGATAAATTACGTATACAGGATATAAAAATGTCTGATTTATTAATCAAACTTTTCAATGAAATCGGCTTAATTGATGATAAAGGAAAGCTAGTAGCTCTATCGACATTTAAAGTAATCTACAATAAAGAGCAGTTAGCATTACAAGAATCTTTGGAAAAACTCTATAATGGTTATGGATATGAGATAGCTGAATTAGAAGAGGCTATTTCAGATTACAAGGATAAAAATCTGGCAAAGCAGATGGTCGAAGCATTAGAGTCAGAGGGAAAGCTTCATCGTTTAAGTTATAAATATTATATGCATAAATCCCATTGGGATAGAGCAATATCTTTGCTTTATGACTTTATTAATGCAAATGAAAAGATTACTTTGGCCGAATACAGAGATTTGCTAGGAACATCTCGAAAGTATGCTGTTATGATACTGGAATATTTAGATGAGCAGAAGGTTACAAAGTTAATAGGGGATTCGAGAATACTGCTATAAGGAGAATTAGATGGATTTCAAACAGATAGAAGCCTTTGTAAATGTTGTAAAGTATAAAAGCTTTTCTAAGGCTGCAGATGCATCTTTTCTTACCCAGCCAACAATAAGCACTCATATTAACACCCTGGAGAAAAAACTAAATACTAAATTAATCGATAGACAGGGTAAGGAAGCTGTACCTACAAGACAAGGCGAGATATTATTTGAGTATGCATTAAGCCTACTAAATACCAGGGAAAAGGCTGTTTTGGCTCTTACTAGCTATTCCAACAAAATTGATGGTGTTCTTGAAATTCAATCATCTTCGATTCCAGGAGAATACATAGTACCAGATCTGATATATGAATTCAAACAAAAATTCCCTCTAGTAAAGTTCTATATCGAACAGTCAGACAGTGATACAGTTGAGCAAAATTTATTAAAGCAAAAGGGTGAGATAGGATTCATCGGATACAAAGGGAATAATTGCTTAAACTATAAGAAAATATTGTCCGATAAAATGGTCTTAATTACACCAAAGAAGGATAAATACCTAAAGATACGGGATAAAGCTGTATACATGAAGGACCTAATAGATGAGCCCTTTGTATTAAGGGAGCAAGGTTCTGCAACTCGTAAGGAATTTGAAGGCAATTTACTTTCTATGAAATATGATCCTGAAAAAATGAATATTGTGGCGAGATTCAATAGTATCGAGGCTATCAAGCGCGCAGTTAGTGTGGGTCTAGGTGTATCGATAGTACCTAAAATTGCGGTAGAGAATGATCATGACAGCTGTAAATTCTTGTCCTTTGAAATAAAAGACTTATCCCTTGATCGAGAATTCTATTTAGCTTGGAATAAAACCCTAATACTATCACCTACAGCAGAAGCCTTTAAGGATTATATATTAAACAAAAGGTCTTAAAAAAACATGTGGCAGGCGAACCCACCACATGTAAAGTATTATTAATCAATTTTATTCCCAACAATCGACGCTGAGTTTCTTTTTCATTTTTATTACTTCTAAGGCCTTGTTATAGATATCATTTTTCGTCATGCCGAACTTTTCGAGAAGGGGCTTTGTTCTTCCTACAATTGAGAAGCAATCATTAAAACCGATATATTTTATGGGAACAGGGCAATGCTCAGATAGCACTTCTGCAACTGCACTTCCCAGGCCACCATGAATATTATGATTCTCGCATGTGACAACGCAACCGGTCTTTTTAGCAGATTCGATAATCCCAGATTTATCAATAGGCTTAATTGTATGTACGTTTATCACTTCTGCAGAGATCCCATCTTCTTTTAACATTTCAGCAGCGTCTAAGGCATGCTTAACTTCTATACCTGATGCAAACAGCGTGACATCGGTTCCTTCAACTAAAGTATCAGCTTTAAAAAGATCGAACTCATAGCTGTCTTCGTCAAATATAGGGTCAGGTTTCTTTCTAAAAAGCCTGATGTACATTGGGCCTTCGTATTCAAGAATTTGAGGGAATGCCTTATATAGCTGCACCTGATCAACAGGTTCGAATATTACCATTCCGGGTATTGAACGAAGTACCCCAATATCCTCTACGCTCATATGGGTACCGCCGTTAAATTCAGCTGATAGCCCTGGGTCGGTTCCTACTATTTTTACATTCTGTTTTGCATAGACAATTGATATTGTAATCTGGTCACAGATCCTTCTGGTTGCAAATGGGCAGAATGATGTAATAAATGGCTTGAAACCGTAGGAAGCTAGGCCTGCCGCAACGGATGCCATATTGCATTCTGCAACCCCTACATCAAGAGCGCGATCTGGGAATTTTTCTCTTAGTCCTAATGTTCCATTTGCTCTTGCTAAATCGGCATCAACTACCACAATACTTTCATCAATTTTCATCATCTTTGAAAGTTCGGAAGCTAAGACCTGTCTCATTTCTTTATCTTTCAACATCTTAGAATCCTCCTTTCAACAGCTCTTCTAAACCAGCTTTGTGCTCCTCAGGTGTAACGTTAATATTGTGATTATTCATCCATTTTTCCTCGATGAAAGAAACACCCTTACCTTTAATTGTATCTAGAATGATCATTGAAGGCTTGCCTTTAACTTCTTTCGCTTTAACTATTGCCTCGTCGATAGCCTTTACATCATGACCATCTACTCTATAAGTATTCCATCCGAATGATGTCCATTTATCTACCATAGGTTCTAAATCATTTATTTCAGAGATTTGGCCATCTAGTTGCATTTTATTATGATCTGTAAAGGCAATGAGGTTATCCAATTTCATATGTGCACCATACATTGCAGCTTCCCAGATTTGTCCTTCGTTGGATTCACCGTCGCCAATCATGCAATAAATCCTTGCGTTATCCTTTTTTATCTTAGAGCCTATTGCTATACCAACCGCACATGATAGACCCTGGCCTAATGAACCCGCAGTCATGTCTATTCCTGGAGTTCTAACCATATCCGCATGGCTTGGTAGGTTGGTATCAATCTGGTTTAAGGTATAAAGCTCATTTTTATCAAATACTCCCAGGTCGGCTAAGATAGAATATAGGGCGGGACCTGCGTGAGCTTTTGAAAGTACAAAGCGGTCTCGTCCTTCCATCTTAACGTTGTTAGGATCAATATTCATATGTCTATAGTAGAGAACAACAAGTGCATCTATAGCTGATAGGCAGCCGCCTAGATGCCCGACTCCAAGTGAGCCGATCTGGTCAAAGGTTAAATATCTTATCTCTCTACACTTTTTCTCCAAGTCGCTATAATTATCTATTCTCACGGATGGATCACAACCTTCATGGCGCCATCTGTTCTATTAACAAATGTTTCGAGTGCCTTATGGATATCGTCTATATCGAAGGTATGAGTAATCAGGTCCTTAGCATTAATCCTATTTTCACTGATTAAGGATAGCACATCCTTCGAACAATTCGGATTGGCTCTTGAACCGTTGACAGTAATTTGATTCATAACCATAGTTTTTACGGGAAAACTGTACTCATCTTGACTTGGCAAAGATACAATCGCTACTCTACCGTTCTTTTTAGCACATCTGACACTCTGCAGCATTGCATTTTGAGTACCGGCACATTCAAATGCCTCGTCGACTCCCAAGCCTCCGGTTATCTCTCTTACTTTTGCAACGATATCATCGCATTTTTCGTAATCAACGATAAAGTCTGCGCCTAGTTTTTTTGCAAATTGAAGTCTTTCTCTTCTACCGACAACTATAGTTTTACTACCCATGGCTTTTGCTATCATCATTACAAAAAGTCCAATGGGACCGGGACCGATTATTAGAGAATAGCCCCCTGGAGTTATCCCGTTCAATCTTATAGCCTGGAGTGCAGTTCCTCCAGTATCAACCATAGATCCTTCGTCGAAGCTTACGTTATCGGGCATCTTTGTTAAAGCCCTTACATTGTAAGCGTTGTACTGGGCATAAGCACCCTGATATGTAAAACCATAATGTCTGTGTCCTGCTTCAACCTTTCCATAATTCAGACAGAGGTTATAAAGGCCTCTTCTACAATTCTCACATACGCCACATCCACAGTGAGCCTCTCCAGCGACCCTGTCACCTACTTTAAGACCAGTAACACCTTCACCAAGCTCTACCACTTCTCCTGAAAATTCATGTCCAGGTATGAAGGGAAAGTGGGGTGGCCAGTTTATCCCTAGGTAATCACCGTTAAATACTTTTGGGTCAGACCCGCAGATTGCAACTGCTCCGATTTTCACTAATACTTCATTTCTTTTAGGCTTTGGTATATCAACCATTTCGACGCCGAAGTCATTTGGTCCTCTCATGACTACAGCTTTCATCTTATTACCCATCTAATTAGCCCCCTTTATTGATTTAAGTTAATCGATTGACTAAGTTTTAAAATGATATTTGTTTCTTGGTGCATCTTCAAAAAGAAGCACCAACCATTGTATGGTCGGTAGGAACAAGCTTATTAGTTTGTTCTACTTTTAAATTGGGGTTATAGTAATTTTAGCTTTTTTTATTATAAACCTAGGTCTACATAGTGTATTCCTAGGTTTATAATATATGGTTTGCATAGAAATTTTCGCTATATTATTTATGGAAGACTCCTATCTTATGTAGTTGGTGTACGCTCTTCCAGCCTTCACTCATTGGCTCCTTCAAGCATGGAGCAAGTTCTTCCGGAGTACGGAATGACACCTTGCTTATGTCAGGAACCTGTCCTGGAGGTACGTTTTCTAGAATGTCTTCAACCATTAATGTTAGATATTTACAAGCTGCTGCAATCGGTCTCTTAGCCTTATTTGCGGTACCTCTTGATGGATAGCCTACGACTCCCTCTGGAGTAGCAATTCTTTCTATCGCATTATGTCCTTGTGCTTCGGACCATATATGTGGTCTTCTGTATGAATCTACGGAAGTATCATAATGTCCTACTAAGCAAATATTTTCACCTTGTGCGTCAACGCATACGTCCATATCCATCATTTCTGGGAATAAAAGATTTGCTACAGCTGTCTCTGCTTCATCAGCATGTACGAAATGGGTTGTCATAGAATTAGGTCTATCTGTTGGGTAGAAGAATTCGCGTACAGCTCTATGCCACTCAAGTACTGATACTACAGCAGGTAGCTGATATCTATTAAAGAATTCTTGTACAGCTGATTCTAACATCCATCTATGACCGTGGTTATTGACAAGGATCATTTTTCTAAATCCGTCATCCCAAAGACCAAGCATTACATGAATCATTGTTTCTCTTACAACTTCTTCACTCAATATTACAGTACCTGCCATACCGATATGGTGATATGGATGGCCGCCGTAATTTAATGGAGGAAGAGCTAAGGAAACTTCATAGCCTTTTTTAGCTGTATATCTTCTTACAGCTTCACAAATTGAAGTTACCATAAAAGTATCCAGTCCACTATTGCTATGTATTCCGTGGTTTTCGGTACAGCCAATAGGGATGAGAACTACATCATTCTTTCTTCTCTTTTCAATAACTTTGCTTCTTGGGGTAGTTTGGATATAGCATCCTGGTTTACCCAATTCACTTTCTGCAGGAATGCCGTATTCTTTTAGAATTTCCTCTATCTCTTCATCGCTGGCATCCCAAAGTTCCTTCTTCATTCTACCGACTTTACTGTCTTCAAAGAAGATCTCTGGATATTCGGTTGTGATCCATTTGTCAGCCATTATAATTACCTCCTTAAACTTAAAAAGTAATGTTATCAGTTACTTGGATTTTAGCACACGAAATATTATAATGTCAATTGATTTTTTGAGCATTGGAGAACTTGTTCGAACCATATAAGTTGGCTCTTAATTCTGTCGCTAAAATCCTTGAGAAGTTCATCAGAGTACTCCCATATGCTATCGTGGGTATTGTATTCTAATACCCTTCGTGTAATATGAGCTACAAACATTTCACATAATATGTCTTTGTCGTTTCCCCCTAGCTTGGCGGCATTTAAATATTCTTTAAAATGTTCTTTTAGTACCGGGGATAAGAACCAAGCCTCTTTTTTTACCATTTTGT
>JAAYSU010000020.1 GCA_012523915.1 Clostridiales bacterium | reverse complement strand
GAAATACACCAGTCTCGGATTTCTTCTAGCCAATGAAGATAGATCTTTTCAAATCTATCAGGCACATGCAATAGGTCGCCTTTTTTAGCTGCCTCTATCGCAGGCTCAGCCAATTTTTTCATGCTTACAAACCATTGTTCTGACAACATTGGCTCAATCGTATCTTCACAGCGATAGCACTCACCGATGGGTATGATCATTTCTTCGACTTTAACCAAATAGCCATTGGCTTCTAAATCCGAAATCCAGGCCTTCCTACACTCATATCTGTCCATACCCTCATATTTGCCTGCCAAATTAGTCATTATGGCGTCTTCATCTATACAGCAAGGTTGAGGGAGATTGTGGCGTAAACCTACTTCAAAGTCGTTAGGATCGTGTGCAGGGGTTATCTTCACTGCACCAGAACCTTTCTCTGGATCAGGGTATTCATCCGCAATAACAGGAATCTCTTTACCTACTAAAGGTAATATTACATTCTTACCGATCAGGTCTTTGTATCTCTCATCCTCGGGGTGAACCGCTACTGCCACGTCACCAAACATTGTTTCTGGCCTTGATGTTGCAACAACAAGCCCTTCCCCTCCATCTGCTGCAGGGTATTTGATATAATAGTATTTGCCCTTCTTATCTTCATGTTCCACCTCGGCATCAGAAAGGGATGTTCTGCAGCTTGGACACCAGTTTATTATACGATTTCCCTTGTATATAAGTCCTTCTTCATATAATCTTACAAAAAACTCCGTCACTGCCTTATTGCAGCCTTCGTCCATGGTAAAACGTTCACGTTCCCAATCGCAGGAATCACCCAATTTCCTACATTGTTCTGTAATCTTGCCTCCGTAGGTTTCTTTCCATTCCCAGGCTCTTTTTAAAAACTCTTCCCTTCCTATTTCTTCTTTGGTTTTGCCTTCTTCTTCAAGTATCTTTTCTGCGACTTTAACTTCTGTTGCTATACTTGCATGGTCAGTTCCGGGAAGCCAAAGGGCATCATAGCCCTGCATTCTCTTCCATCGTGTAAGCACATCTTGTAATATATGGTCTAAAGCATGACCCATGTGAAGCTGCCCTGTTATATTAGGTGGTGGCATTACAATGGTATAAGGAGTTTTGCTCTTGTCTCGTTTACCCTTGAAGGCCCCACTACCTTCCCACCTTTTGTAAATCCTGTCTTCAAATGCTTTTGGATCATAAGTTTTTGCTAAATTTCTTTTCATATCTCATCCTCCAATATTTTGTGAAAAAAAAACGCCCTATTGCTTATAGCATAAGGACGGAATATCCCGCGGTACCACCTTAATTCTGTATAAAAATACAGCACTCATTTAACGATGCTCCTAAGCGACCTTCACCGAACCTTTCTTCTGGATCCTCTCAGCCTGCAACGAATCCATTCTCTGTAAAAGAGTATCCGGCTACTCCTCTTAATCAACACATCCCTATTAATTACTTTTTTAAAAAGCTATACTACATATTCTATCTAGATGCCGCTATTTGTCAAGATATTTTTCAAGAAGCTTTTTCTATGGATTGAACAAATCCCTTGCTCCTCGATACCCTTGTAATGTGCCTTAGTTCCATATCCTTTATTAGTGTTAAAGGAATAATAGGGAAAGGTTTGATGATACTTGATCATCATACGATCCCTTGTCACCTTTGCTAGTATTGAGGCCGCGGCAATTGAGATACTTTTACTATCGCCTTTTATTATAGGTGTCTGAGGAATCGGCATATCTTCCAAGGTTAAAGCATCTAAAAGTATATGTTCAATGCAGCATCTTTTGCCAAGCTCTCTGATAGCATCCCTCATTGCAATTTTGGTTGCTTCTAATATATTTACCTTATCTATTACAATATTATCGACTAGCCCAATTCCATAAGCAGTGCAATTATCCTTTATCTTGAAAAATAATTCCTCACGCTTTTTTTCAGATAGGCTTTTGGAATCATTTACACCTAAAATACTAAAATCTTCAGGAAGTATTACTGCAGCTGCTACCACAGGCCCAGCCAAAGGACCCCTTCCTACTTCATCGACACCTGCAATATAGCGGATCCCTTTCGAATACAGGGCCTCTTCATATGTCTTCATTTCCTGTAGTTTATGTAATAGCATCTTTTGACCTTCATCTTTATTCATGCTGTAACCTCTCTAAAGTTATCTTGCCTATGATGCCAGCACGAAATTCATCCAGTATAGTCCGACCTGTTCTCTCGTAATCTATTCTGTTTCCGGAAAGAATAAAACCCCGTTTCTTGGCAATAAGCTCCATTGTTTCTAGTGGTGATTCGCCAATTTGTTCTAATTTATATCTTGAAAGCAACATATCTTGATAAACACTAGAGGAAAGTACTTTGATAAGTTCTAAAGCAAGATCTGCCACATCCATTATCTCGTCCTTAATAGAACCGCAAAAGGCCAAATTCATCCCTATTTTTTGATCTTCAAATTTGGGCCATAATATACCTGGAGTATCGAGAAGATACATATTATTTTCTAAGACTAGCCATTGTTTTCCTCTTGTTACACCGGGGCGATCGCCTATCTTTGTGCTTTTCTTACCTGTCATTCTATTGATAAGGGATGATTTACCTACATTGGGAACACCTACGATCATAAGCCTAAGAGACCTATAACGCGAACTTGTTTTATTCCTTTCTTCCTCAATCTTTTCTAACAGCTTAAATAGCTGAGCTATCCCTTCTCCTGAATTTGCATTTACAGCAGCCACATGATATCCATGCTCTTTAAAATATAAAACCCAATCATCTGTGGCTTTTTTATCGGCCAGGTCAATTTTATTTAAAACTATAATTCTTATCTTCCTACCGACCAATTCACCTATGATTGGATTTCGACTTGAAAGAGGGATTCTCGCATCTACAACCTCAATTACAGCATCTACTAGTTTCAAATTGCTTTGAATTAGCTCCCTTGTCTTTTTCATATGGCCGGGATACCAGTTAATTGTCTGCATATATAACTCCTGGATTCTATTACTGACAAAAAAGGGACTCTAGAGTCCCTTTTACAATTTTACTTTTCTTTACTTTTAATTCTTGCCGCCTTACCTGTTCTCTTACGCATGTAGTTAAGCTTAGCTCTTCTTACATCGCCATGGCGAACTACTTCGATCTTATCAATTCTTGGTGAATGAATAGGGAATGTCTTTTCAACTCCTACGCCTGAAGAAATTCTTCTTACAGTGAAAGTTTCTCCCAGTCCACCATTCTGTTTCTTAAGAACGTAACCTTCGAAAATCTGAATTCTTTCTCTATTACCTTCTTTAATCTTAATGTGAACCTTTACCGTATCTCCTATTCTAATATTAGGTAGATCTTTTTTTAGAAATTCCTGTTCAGCAACTCTAATCAAATCCATTTAGGGTCGTCCCTCCTCTCTCCATAGACGTTCATGGTATCCAAACGCGTAAGCTTTCTAAGCCACACTATATCCAGCGGACCGTCCGTAATTACCGTTCACCATTCTAGCACAGCCAATAGCCAATTGCAAGCAATTTCTTCATGATTATTATGCCCTTGGATGTGTTCTATCATAAACATCTTTGATTCTATTTTTATTAACACTTAAATAAATCTGAGTGGCAGTAATATCCTCATGTCCTAAAAGTTCTTGTACGGATTTAAGGTCAGCCCCGTTTTGTATCATATGGGCTGCAAATGAGTTACGTAAAATCTGTGGAGTTAGCTTATGTTCTAGCTTTGCCTTCTTACCGTACTCCTTCAGTAGTTTCCATATTCCTTGTCTTGTAAGGCGTTCTCCATTGTAATTTAAGAACAAAGCTTCAGTGTCATTTTTGTTTCGAATTAGCTTTGACCTTGTATCATACAAATATTTTTCTAAGGCAACTCTTGCTGGTTTCCCAAGTGGAACTATCCTAGCCTTTCCATGCTCGCCCCCCGACACTATAAATCCAATCCTAAGATTTAAGTCTGTAAGGTTAGCCCCTGCAATCTCGCTTACCCTCATGCCTGATGCATAAAGAAGCTCTAATAAAGCTTTATCCCGAATTCCTTTAATTGATTCATCGGGTTGAGCCAAGAGCCTTTCAACCTCATCAATGGTTAAAAACTCAATATTCTTTCGTTCAATTCTGGGGGACTTAATATTGGCGGTGGGATCGTGATCAATTCTATGTAGTACAATCATGTAGTTGAAGAAAGCTCTTAGGGATGCGAGCTTTCGGTTTACAGTAGCAGCAGATTTTCCTTCGTTTTTAAGTTTCAGCAAGAAGCTAACTATCTCAGTATTAGAAACATCTTCAAACCGCTCGACTCCCTTTTCTTTTAGAAATGCAATGAACCCCCTTATATCTCGACTGTAAGCTAAAATTGAGTTATTAGACATGTTTTTTTCTTTTTTAAGATATACAGTAAATTTATTAAGATAATTATCCATCTTACTGCCCTTTATTCTTTTATTTGACTAAAGTATATATTAATAGCCCTAGGTTTACAATGGTTATTTACAATAATCACACTAAAAAATGCCCTATTTTATTAGTACTATTAGATGCTAATTGGACATACAAATTAAAGTAAGACTAGGCCTTTAAATAATGGGATAAAGGTGACATTATGAAAAGAAAATCCTTTGCTAATATATTTAATAATAATATTAAGGATTACTCCATCCTTTTAATTTGCATATTCTTTTTTATACTTGGGCTTTCAATTGGCATTTTCGGAGAAATTCTTTTGTCGCCAGAAGAAAAAGAGAGTTTACAATCATTTATAGATTTGAATTTATTCAGCCCTCAGATAGCTGATCTGCCTCATGTTTTTTTAGCTTCAATTATTAGAAATCTAGGCTTGCTTTTAATTATCGCAATATCAGGACTCACTATTATCGGTTTTCCTGCCGCCTTGCTGGTTTTAATATATAAGGGAGCCGCTTTAGGTTTTACAGCCTCTCTCTTTATTGATACCTTAGGAACAAAAGGAGTGGTTTTAATTCTGCTTTCTTTAGTACCGCAAAACATTATTTTAATACCAGTATTTCTAATAGCAGTTGTGGCCTCCTTAAAAATAGCCCTTAGCGTATTAGGGAATTCTCCCATGGATATTAAAAAAGGGCTAAGAGAGCGTGCAAGCAGCTTCATAGCCCTAATATTCATCCTTTCTATATTCCTAGTCGGAGGATGTCTGATCGAATCATTTATATCCCCATTCTTGCAGCAACTATTAATATAGCGATTATGGTTTTGGAGTCTTCAATTTCTCCCTTTAGTACCATTTGCTTTAACTCTTTTAGATCATACTCTATTACTTCTATGGCCTCATTATCATCGAAGTGGGTCTCCCCTGGGGTAAGTCCTCTTGCTACAAAGAGATGAATTATTTCTTCAGAATATCCGATTGCCGGATAAAAACTACTGACATACTCAACAGATTCTGCTGAATATCCCGTCTCTTCTTTAAGTTCACGGATAGCAGTAAGTTTTGCGTCGTTCTCACCGCTTTCAATCTTACCTGCGGGTGTTTCTAATACAGCCTTTTCAGCAGCCTTTCTATATTGCTTAACTAATACCATCTTACCATCATCGGTGATAGGGGCAATAGTAACCGCACCGCTGTGTTCGATAATTTCACGATATGATTCTTTATCTCCTACGACAAGAACTTTGTCTCTTCTTAAATTTAAAATACTTCCTTTATACAGTATTTGACTTTCAAGCGTTTTTTCTTCATAAATCAATTGACCTACCTCGTCATATCCTTTGATTTATTAGCGGACTTTCTTGCAGCCTCTATAACCGCATTTCTAAAACCGTTTTTTTCTAATGATTGAACAGCTTCAATAGTAGTGCCCCCTGGCGAACATACCATATCCTTTAATTCCCCTGGGTGGACTCCCGTTTTTAAAACCATCTCAGCAGCCCCTTTTACGGCTTGGGCGGCGAAAATGTAGGCTTGGTTTCTAGGCATCCCTTCTGCCACCGCAGCATCAGCTAAAGCCTCTATGAATAAATAGACGTATGCTGGACTGCTTCCGGATACACCAGTGACACAATCCATCAGTTTCTGATCTACTTCTTCCACTAAGCCTATAGAAGCAAAGATGTCTACTACCTGATTAAATTCTTCATCCTTTACTAGGTCGTTTCTACATAAGGCGCTCATTCCATGTCCCAAAAGAGCAGGCGTGTTAGGCATTGCTCTTACAATCTTGGCTTTGCATAAATTCTCGATGAACTCAACACTTACTCCGGCAGCGATTGAAACTAAGATCTTTTTTTCATCCATTGCAGGGTAGAGTTGTTTTACAACCGAAGGAAGTATATCAGGTTTAACTGCGAGGATAATAATATCGCAGCTTTCTACTAAGCTTTTGATATCTTGGCATACATGGATACCAAGATCTTTTGCAAGAGAATTTACCTTTTCATCATCCTTATCGTAGGCATATATGTTTTTTTCATAGTCGGGTTTGGCGCTTAAATATCCTTTTAGGATAGCCGCCCCCATATTACCTGTACCAATAAACCCTATTTTCATGGCAAACTCCTTTACTTACCGAAAAACACCGTTCCTTTCTCCGTACCATTAACAATCTTTCGTAGAATATCCTTTTTCGTACCGTTAACTAATACTAGCGGAATCCCATATTCATTTACGCTACGCGCAGCATAAATCTTTGTAATAATACCTCCAGTACCAAAATCGCTCTTACCTGTAGTATCAATTCTTAACATTAGTTTGTCAATATCATAAATCTCTTCGATAAGCTGTGCATCTTTATTTACCTTCGGGTTCTTGTCATATATTCCATCGATATCACTCATAAGTATAAGTAAATCTGCTGCCCACAAGTTTGCTGTTAAAGCACTGAGAGTATCATTGTCGCCTATCTTTATCTCATCCACACTCACACTGTCATTCTCATTGATTATTGGTACAACCCCTTCGTCAACAAGGGTAAAAAGGGTATTCCTAATGTGAAGATTTCTTGAATGATCACCAAAATCATCTCTGGATACTAGAATCTGACCTACATGTATATCGTATTCGGCAAATAATTCTTTATATGCCATCATAAGTTCAACTTGACCAATAGCACAAAGCGCTTGCTTATAGTTTATATCTTCCTTACGATGCCATTTGTTAATTGCCGCAACTCCGCATATGCCTGCACCAGAAGATACTATAATAATGCGCTTTCCTTTCTGCATGAGATCATATAGTTGCCCTACTATATTATGCATTATTTCCATATTTATTTTTCCGTTATTGTCAGACAGTGTATGACTTCCAATTTTAACAACTATCTTATTACTACGCTTAATCAAATCACCAATAATGTTCATTCGTCGCCTTCCTATTTTACAAATAATATAAATTTACATTGGTTAGAATACTACATTTATCATATTTATGCAAGCTGTCAGACTACAGCATAAGGCTGTACTGACCAAACATGGGTATTACCACTGAAATGACCACGGTTCCAACAACCAAGGCAATAAGTATTGTAACTATTGGTTCTACCAACGATGTTAGGAGTTTAGTTTGATCCTCGGTTTGAACCTCATAGAGTTCCCCCATTTTATCCAAAACATCATAAAGCATTCCTGACTCTTCCCCAACCCTTACCATTGAGGTAAATAGTGAATCAAAGACTGAATATTTACTCATGGATTGGTTTATAGGGATGCCGACTCTGACATCATCTAGTACATGGTCAAAGTACTGCCTTACATACAAATTAGGAACAACATTCTTAGAGACGTTCAAGGCATAGATAATCTCTACACCTGCATTAATAAGGGATGACATTACCCTACAAAATCTGGATATGTAAAGCTTTTGCAGCAATTTCCCAAGGAGTGGCAAATTCATTATCCATTTATCCGTTCGTAATCTAAACCCATCAGAGTTGCCTCTACCATATTTAAAAACAGCTATAAGGATAACAATAAGTAGAATAAATAGATACCAAAAACGCATCATTATATTAGATAATCCCATTACAACTCTTGTTATTAGGGGTAGATCTGCACCCATCTGCCCGAACATATCTACAAAAATAGGGAGAACAACAATATTTAGAATTATAAGGACAACTATTGTCAAGCCAAGTAAGAACAGGGGATAAGCCAATGCACTTTTTAATTTAGAACTTACATGAACTTCATTATCAAGAATTTTAGCAGCCCTTTCAAATGCTATATCTAGTCTTCCATTTTCTTCTCCTGAAGAGATTATGCTTACTATAACCTCACTAAATGCCTTGAATTTACCCATCGATGCAGAAAGGGTATAACCCGAATACATATCTTCTTGAATTTGTTCAAGTATTTTTCTAAGCCTACGATCTTTCTCCTGTGAAACCAATACCTGCAAACAAATAGATAAGGAGACTCCTGCTTTGATCATGATAGCGAATTGATTCAATATCTCCAATATCTTTTTCTTTTTTATTCTTACCTCATGAATATCCTTTT
>JAAYSU010000213.1 GCA_012523915.1 Clostridiales bacterium | reverse complement strand
AGTCATGCATGGTTTAATGGCTGCGTAGGATTAGCAGTATATATAGGCAGTGAAGGATATCTAGAGTTAAATTTGAATTGGAAAGTTTATTTGGTTTTTGTTTTAGAGTTACTTGTATCCATCGTTTTAGGAATGAACTACAAGATTAAAGAGTCAAGGCAAAGTAAATCTTCTTATGATGTAAAATAAAGGGAAGAATTTTTTGGGGGGGTAAGGTTTGGAACTTACCTAAGGGGGATATCCAATGGAGATAATCGAAATTGGTAAATATAACGCAGGACTGTTATTTGACTACTGGAATAAAATTGGTAAGGACATACCGTATTTCTATAAAACATCATACCAATTGTTCAAAAAATCTTTATTTGATGATACTTTTGAAGGCATGCCTATTTTCAGCGAAAATAAGGTTTTTGTTGCTATAGAAAAAGGTTCTGTTAAGGGATTTATACAATATGGTCTGCCCACGTTTCATTTTACCGAATCGGGGAAAATAACCCAAGATATTAATATAGGAGTTATTCGTAATCTATATTATGAGAGAACCATAACGGATATTGGGAGAGAATTACTAGATTTGTCGTTGATGTTTTTTGAAGAGAATAATATTAAAGAGATATATGCATTTTATCATGCAATGGGTATGAGTTGTAACGGGAATCATGGAAAGCTGCATGAGAAATTTAGTTATATAGATAAGTTTTTGCAGGAAAGAGGATTCGAAATTGAACATCAAAATGTTTATTATATATGCGATATGAAGAAAAAGAGGTTGGAGCTTTCAAACTATAACCGTATTGATATATCCCAACTTTATGATAATAGACAAAAATTTATCTTGTACGATACCGATAATAATGTATTAGGAAGTGCAGAAATAAAATATATAGGAAATTTAACAGATTCAGCTGAGGATATTATTTATTTAGTATGGATTGGTATCGATAAGAGGGTCAAAGGAAGAGGAATGGGAACACAATTTCTAAATCACATAATACAATATTGCTTGACAAAAGGGTATAGATATTTGCATACGGATACAGCATTAGAAAATATAAATGCTCAAAAGTTTTATATAAGAAATGGGTTCATAGATAAAGGTGTAACCAGAAGTTACCTTCTCAAACACTGATAAAATCCCTCTTGACTAACTAACGATAGTTAGCTATAATCAAACTAACATTAGTTAGTTTCAGGAGGCTTTTATTCTATGACTACTAAAGATTTAATTCTTATAACAGCACTTCGACTTTTTTCTGAGCGGGGCTATGACGGAGTTTCCATGCGTGAGCTTGCAACTGAAGTTGGTATAAAAGCAGCATCCATATATAATCATTTTTCAAGTAAAGAAGATATTTTTAATAGCATACTTGTTGAAATGCAAAATCGCTATGAGCAAATTGTCAATACCATCAATGTTCCTGCTGGCACTTCTAAAGAAGCTGCTAAACAATACGTAGGCATGCCAGAGGAAAAGTTACAACAAATTGCTGGAGGATTGTTTCTCTATTTTGCCAAAGATGAATTTGCTGCACCTTTTCGTAAGATGATTACGTCTGAGCAATACCGGAATACAATTGCGGGCGATGTTTTCATGCAAATGTTCATTAATGGTGCATTAGAATATCAAACAGAACTTTTTAAAAATCTTATAGAGCAGGGGGAATTTATAGATTGCGATCCTGAAATAATAGCATTGCACTTCTATGCACCTGTCTTTTTATTACTTGCAAGCTATGATGAAACTAAAGAGCAGGAAACGATGGAAACATTATATAAACATGTTAACCAGTTTTCTAGACTCTATGTTAAAAGACGCAGCGAATAGCTTAACTGGAGACCACTAAAAAGTATATTACATAGTTAAAAAATAAAAAAGTGGAGGAATTGTGATGAAAAAAGCAAAGTCTTTGCTGCTTGCCTTGCATGTATTTGTTGGGATAGGAGCATTAGCAGGAGGCCTGGCTGCAATAACGAATCCTGATAACCCAATGGGAGTAACAGTGGATGCATTAGAGAATTCACCCTTTAGCAATTTTCTCATACCAGGGATTATACTGTTTGCAATAATCGGTGTAGGAAATATTGTTAGTGCTATCACATTAGGGCTTAATCATAAACTAAAAGGGTATGTAAGCAGTATCTTTAGCTGGGGTTTAGTCATCTGGATTGTAGTACAGTGTATAATGCTTAACGATATTGTGGCTTTGCATATAATATTTTTTACTATAGGTCTAGTTCAGGCTGCTATTTCGGCAATTATCCTATTTAAGCACCGTCAATTTCCGGCAAATTTAGTCTTAGACTTTTTAGGGAAGTAGGATAATGGGATTAGTGAGGCAGGTATGGAGTTAAAGCAAATAAATGAGTCACAGCAAAAGAAGAAAATATCAGCAGATATATTAAAGAAACTACCGGAGTGGTTTGGGATACCTGAGGCAATGAAGGCGTATATTCATCATAGTAGTGAAATGCCTTTCTTTGCAGTATATGACGAATCAAAGGTTGTTGGATTTATTGCAATCAAAGAAAACAGTAAATATGCAGCGGAGATTTATGTAATGGGAGTTGATCCGAATTATCATAGGAGAGGCATCGGAAGGGCACTGGTTAGTAGTGCTATTAAATGGTGCAGAGAGCATAGCTATGATTTCTTGCAGGTTAAAACACTAGATCAATCCCATCCTGATATAAATTATGCCTGCACAAGGAAGTTCTATGAGGCAATAGGCTTTAGACCCTTGGAGTGTCTCCCGGAGTTGTGGGGAGAGGATAATCCATGCCTAATAATGATTATGTATATTGGAGGACAAGGATGATAGAGATTAGACAGGCAACAAAAAGTGACCTGCAAGAAATAGGTGAACTGCTTTGATGTATATATGATATAAGAGGAAGGGATAATTTACAGCAACTACAGCTGTCATAAGCAAAATCTTGTTTACTGCAGTTCTTGTAGAATATTATGAAGCTAAGGGAGAAGAAATTCTTGAATAAAAAAACCTGGGCGAGCATATTTGCCCTAGTAGCTATTGAGCAGATAATAAAAATAATAATTTATAAGAACTTTTTAGAAAGACAATTTCCTATACTGCCTCCTATTCTATATTTTGAGCCTATGTTCAACAAACATTACTCTTGGTTTAATTCTATGTTTCAGTTGGGTATAAGCAAAGGGCTGCATATCGCCTTTGGGCTGATAATGGTTATTTTGATATATTTATTTTACAGATACTTAAACGATCAAGTAGGATCCAATAAACTAATCCATACCATGTTTGCCTTCCTGTTTTCTGGCGCCATTTGCTCTCTGATTGACAAAATATTTTGGGATGGAAGTCTGGACTATATATTAGTAAAGGGCTATT
>JAAYSU010000212.1 GCA_012523915.1 Clostridiales bacterium | reverse complement strand
TTTACAGCCTTCGATATACTATATTTAAACGACCATCTTGTGACCCATTATGATTTAATGAAGCGTAAAGAGTTATTAGAGAATACGATTATTGAATCCGAAAGATTAGCTATTTCCCGTTATATAGAAGAATACGGTATTCAATACTATAATCTCGCCGAGCAAAACCAATTAGAAGGCATCGTTGCCAAGAGAAAAGACAGCAAATACTATTTTGGAAAAAGGACTAATGATTGGATTAAGATTAAAAACCTCATGGATGATGATTTTGTCGTATGCGGTTACATCACAAAAGAAAGCGGAGTAACAAGCATTATACTAGGCCAATACGAAGGTTCAGACCTACTATATAAAGGGCATGTCACTTTAGGCGTCTCTTCACAAGATTTGAAAATTATTAAGTCTATTCCAAGACTTGATACACCACTCTTTAGCTATTTACCACCAAGCAATGATAATGCAATATGGATAGAGCCTATCCTGGTTTGCAAAGTTCAATACATGATGAAAACGTCAGGTGGTTTTATGCGTCAACCAGTCTATAAGGGTTTAAGAAAGGATAAAAAAGCTACAGAATGTATTTCAGAATAGTTCAGCCCCTTTTCCTATAACCCTCTCCTGTGACAAATAACCCTATTCCTTCATATTATAGAGTAACTAATATTAATGAAGAAATAGGAGGTTTGCTATATGGCAAATTTAGTTATAAATCAACAGCCAGTTGTAACCTGTCCTGCTACAGGTTATCAAAGAGCATCAATATGTGTACCAGTAACTGTGACTCCATTTGCATTACCGGGAGATACAACAACCTTCTGCTGTGGGCCTCCAATTATCACTCCCGGAGTTATGTCATGTCCAGGAACAGAAAATGGTACTTGCACCTTTACTATCACTCAGAATATCTGCACTGCAGTACCGGTAGAATTTGGTGCTAATTCATCTGTCGGCAGTACTTTCGTCTCATGTGGTGAAGTATCAAGAGAAGATATTTGCACAAATTGTGGGGAGCAAGAATAGGAGGTAGCTATGTTACAACAAATAGAACAATTTCCATGTGATTTTGTAATTGACTACTCGGAAGTGACAGGAGAAAGAATACTGCCGTTTGTTATAGAGCTTGATCAGGCTGCATCTAACCTGGAACCTGGTCCCGGTGAAAACCAGAGATTTTGCTATAATATACTAGGCGTTGGGTCTGATGCGCCGCAGTTCGCCGATTTAAGTCACTTTGTGCTAGGTATTTGCGAAGATATTCCTGAGGAACAAATAACAAACATCTCAGTTGTTATTGACGGTGTTGAGCAAGAAGTTGATTTCGGTGAAGGCGGTAATGTTGAATTAAGAACTCCAGAAAATCCAGACCCACCTACAGGGTGTATAGGATTAAAGTTTGACTTTGAAGTAGATAAGGTCGAAGGAGAAATGACTTTTTGCTTTGAGCTAACAGTGCCTTATAATATCGGGCCTAATGTAGCATGCCTATTTGGTGGCGGCGTGACCGCCAATCAACTAAGCATTTGCGGCCCTATATGTGGTGAAATTCCACAAAGATGTCAAGCTACAGCATACCAGCGTTCAACAGTTTGCGTCCCTGTTACCATTACACCTTTTGCTAATAACGGTGAAACAGTGACCTTCTGTTGCGGAGATCCGACTATAACACCAGTGCCTGACTGTGAGGGAGTGGAAAATGGCTCCTGCGTATTTACAATCACGCAAAATATCTGTGTATCTGTCCCAGTTGAATTCGGAGCTTACACGAATGTAGGCGACCCATTCGTTCAGTGTGGTCAGGTATCAAGCGAAAATATATGCATTGACTGCGGAGAACCAAATGGAAACAACACAAACGGAAATAATAGTCAAGTTTCTTCTGTAAATCAAAATAATGCAAATAATGTTTGTAGAAAGAATAAGCTAACTACACCAATATTATAAAATTAACTTGCCCCAAGCTTCATTAGCCTGGGGCAAAATTAATTCCTAGGAATTATACCGTTCTAATAGCTTAAACCATTCATAATATTCTTCCATCTGAACACTATCCTTTAAATAGACAAAATTAAATTCACGAATAACATTAAAATCCTTGACATTAATACGGCACAGTTTACCCATCTCTAATTCCTTTTCTGCTGCAGCCTTATACATAAAGGTAATTCCGATATTTTGCGTAACAAGTTCTTTAATCGCATTCATATTACCTATTTCTATTATATTGTTAAAACTATCTACGCTCAAATTCTTTCTGTCCAACTCCTGCTCCAAAATATCTCTTGTGCCTGAACCGATTTCCCTTAAAACCAAATTGCATTCCAACAGATCCTCTAATATATATTCTCCTTGGCTCAAGGGTGATTCCGAAGAACACATAGGAATAAACTCTTCCTTCCGGAATAATTTGTAACCAAACTCAGCCTTATTAAAATATCCTTCCAATAATACAAAAGCTACCTTTCCCGCATACAACTTCTCTATCAAGGTCTTTGTATTTTCGACTAACATATTAAGATGAAGGCTACTATCTTTACGCATAAGATCTAGTATTATCTCAGGCATAACGAATTCACCAATAGTCAGAGTTGCGCCGAATGAAATAACTGTTTGTTCTCCAATTGACATAATCTTTGTTTTTACTTGTTCAAAATCAGCAAACATCCGCTTTAAAAAGTCATATAAGATCTTACCCCTTGGAGTAAGCGTAAGCATCTTTTTTTCGTAGATCAACAATTTCCCGCCATAGATTTCCTCTAGGTATCTTATATGCTGAGAAACAGCAGGTTGAGTTATATTCAATACTTCGGCAGTCTTTGTATAGTTTCTTATCTCACATAAATGTAAAAATGTCTCATGTCTAAAATCAATCATCATTTCACCTATAAGCTGTACTTATACTTATATAATATTTTATAATTTGATGTTATCATCTTTTTACTATAAAATCAATAGTAGAGGAGGGAAACACATGAATGCAGTAAGAAATACAATACCTGGGATTATACTTGCAGCACTGTTAGCTGTAGTGTCAATAAATATTAGTAAACTAGTGCCACACCAACTTATTAGCGGGAGTGTATTCGCACTTATAATAGGTATGATGTTAAACCCACTTATGTATAAATACAATATTTTAAAAAATGGAATAAACTTAACTTCAAAAAAAATATTAAGGCTCTCAATAATATTGATGGGATTAACACTTGGGTTTTCTCAGGTCATATCAGTTGGAAAATATTCATTAATAGTAATGTGTTTTACACTTTTCGCAGCTTTCGGAGGAGGATATGTGCTTGGAAAGCTATTTAATATGAACTGGAAGCTTTCAAGCTTGATATCAGCAGGGACAGGTGTATGTGGTGGATCAGCAATTGCAGCGATCGCACCTACTATTGAAGCAAAAAATAGCGATATTGCATATGCCATATCGGCAACATTTATCTTCGACGTGCTGATGGTCATACTGTTCCCAATAGCAGGCAACTATCTAGGCATGAGCGATATAGGCTTCGGACTCTGGGCTGGAACAGCAATTAACGATACTTCTTCCGTTGTAGCAGCAGGATATGCTTTTTCCGATGCCGCTGGAGCCTACTCAGTAATTGTAAAACTGACTAGAACACTATCTATTGTGCCGATAGTTTTAATATTCTCGGTTATACAAGCTCGACAAGAGCAAAGAAATGCTACCAACGTTGAAAGAAAAAAGGTTAATATCCAAAAGATATTTCCCCATTTCATCATATTCTTCTTAATTATGGTAGCTATAAAAAGTACAGGATTAATTCCTTCCGTAGTTAGCGATAGCGTTGCAACTATAAGCAAATTCTTAATGGTAATGGCCCTTGGTGCAATAGGATTAAAGACAAACTTTAAAGAACTCTCAAGATCAGGCTTTAAACCAATGCTTCACGGATTTATCATTTCTGCTCTAGTAGTTGTCGTATCTTATGCTGTACAATTGTCTTTAGGGCAGATATAGCAAGCAAAGCAAAATAAATGCGCCTTACTGCTTCTAGTCTGGCGCATAATTTTTTCTTATATATTCTTAAAATTAAACCAAATTACCAACCTGATTTTTTAAAAATGATCTAGAAAATCGGTCACAATATATAGTATGGAAAACAAGAAAGTAAAGAGCCACATTTCTGGCTGTGCGTAAATCGTGTATCACTTATAATTTACATATAGGGAATATTACATTCCTAAGTTTCCATCATTCTTCAACTTCAATAAAATCAAATATAATATCTAGTGCTTCCTCTATAATATCCTTTGGTGCCTTTTCATAATAGGATGCATCCCTAGCATATATGTCCAAAGCCTTAACCTGTTCACACATAATCACACCTGTTGTTTTAGTTCTTTCATCTAATGGAAGATGCAATGGAAATTCTCTATTTGTATTAGTTA
>JAAYSU010000234.1 GCA_012523915.1 Clostridiales bacterium | reverse complement strand
TTGACTACCATAAGGAAAATGACAAGATAGGACTATTTGTTGAAGAGAGGCTTACCAAAGATGCTAATGCAGAAGAAAGGACATCTGCTCTTTACTTTGCTTATCAAAATTGGTGTAAGGATAATGGCTACTATACAGAAAATGCTAGGAATTTTAAATCTTCTCTAGCTAGTATAGGAAGAATTGCTAGGAAGAGACCAAAGGCTGGTGGAGGCATGACCACACTATTAATAGGCTACAAGTTAAATGATGATTTTGCAGATTTTCTAGAATAAAAGAAAATGTAGCAGATGTAGCAGGTAAAAAGGTAATTTCCTTATATGAAAGCAATATATGAAAGCTCTGCTTTTTCCTGCTACAAGTAGCTACAAAAACTAAAGCCTTGTTTTTAAGGCTTTTTATTGTGGAATAGAAAGGAGGAAATTATGAGTAATCTTAAAATGATAGCCCCCATTACCTAACATTCCATGGCAAGATAGACCTGAGGGGATTAAGAATGCACCAGTTTGGAGATACAGTGAGAACCCGATTATTGGTCGAAATCCGCTAAAAGGTGTTGCAAGGATATTTAATAGTGCAGTAATGCCCTATAAAGATAGCTTCATCGGAGTATTTAGAGGTGAACAAACTGATGGCGTTCCCCATGTTTATCTAGGAAGAAGTAAGGATGCTATTCATTGGGAGTTTGACGAAGAAAGGATCCCTTTCGTAGATGAAGATGGTAATCCTGCTATGCCAGCATATGCTTATGATCCAAGGCTTGTTAAAGTAGAAGATACCTATTATATAATATGGTGTCAGGATTTTTACGGAGCATCCATTGGAATGGCAAAGACTACTGATTTTGAGACATTTACAAGATTGGAAAGCCCTTTCATCCCATTTAATAGAAATGCTGTGCTGTTTCCCAGAAAAATCAATGATAAGTACATGATGTTAAGTAGACCCTCAGACAGTGGACACACACCATTTGGTGACATATTTGTCAGTGAAAGCCCTGATATGGTCTACTGGGGAAGACATAGGCATGTAATGAGCCGTGGAAACAACTGGTGGGAATCGCTGAAAATAGGTGGCGGTGCTGCACCTATCGAAACTAGTGAGGGATGGCTTATGTTCTACCATGGAGTTAGCGGAACCTGTAATGGTTATGTATACTCCGTTGGAGGTGCAATCTTAGATATTGATAATCCTTCAATTGTTAAGTATCGTTGCAAAGACTTCCTACTGACTCCTGAGCAGTGGTATGAAGAGCGGGGATTTGTACCAAATGTATGCTTCCCCTGTGCTACACTTCATGATTCCGTGACAGGAAGAATAGCTATATACTATGGAGCCGCAGACTCTTATGTAGGTCTAGCATTTACTCAGTTTGAAGATATCATGAATTATGTTATGGATAACAGTAAGGTTACAGATACTGATACAGATTTAGGCAAGAGATAAGCATAAAAGAGAGAAAGATATGATACCTCCTATATAGATTAGGTAAATAACTAAAATCTACGTAGGAGGTATTATTATGGCCTAGACCAGGCTTAGAAACTTCATTGTCATCATGTTAGAATAAGCTTCATAATATTATTAATCAGTTAGGAATAATTCTTATATGCCTGATAGCCTAACACAAGTGCTCCCTTGATACCGGATTCTTCACCTAATAAAGGAGGAGCTATATAATTCTCAATATCCTCTAGTATATTCTTAGTATCGATATATCCATTGAGGTATTTTATAACTTTTTCTCTTATTAGAGGAAATAATTGCTCCTGGTGCATTACCCCTCCCCCTAGAACAATCCTACTAGGAGAATAACAAAGAATATAGTTGGTAATTGCCTGTGCAATATAGCTTGATTCTAATTCCCATACTTCAGAAACTTCTTTAAGATCATAGGCTTTCTTACCCCATCGTCCCTCAATGGCAGGACCTGATGCCAATCCTTCAAAACAATCACAGTGATAGGGACAAGTCCCCTTATAATCATCATTATATACCCTTTTGAGTAATATATGGCCTGCTTCAGGATGTATAAGTCCATGTAAGGGTATTTGCTTGATACAAACCCCGACTCCGATTCCAGTTCCAATGGTTATATATAAAGCCACATCACAGTCCTTTAATGAGCCCCAAGTCGCCTCCCCTAAAGCAGCTCCATTTACATCGGTATCAAATCCAATGGGGACATTTAGGGCATCATGAAAGGTCTTTACTATATTATAATTTCTCCATGGTAATTTGGGGGTTGTTGTAATATGTCCGTAGGTATTAGAGTTCTTATTGGGATCAATTGGTCCAAAACATCCGATTCCCAAGGCATCTATACCTTCATTAATATAAAAGTCTATTAATTTTGGCATAGTAATATGTGGTGTGTCGGTAGGTATCTGACATCTTTTGTATATATTACCCTTTTCATCACCTATAGCACATACCATTTTTGTCCCACCGGCTTCTAAAGCACCTATTATCATATAAGGCCTCCAATTTATTAATTATGTTTATTATATCACAAATTTCAATGTACTACCGTCTATTTCCTCTGCATACAATGTAACAACAACGATAATAAGGGGGAATGCGTTCTATCAACTAAGAGGAACGCAGACACTATGAAAGGCTATATAGAGGAACGGGCGGTTGAAATCGCTAATTATATCATTGAAAATAATGCGACTGTGAGGCAAACCGCGAAACAATTCGGCATATCGAAATCAACCGTACATAAGGACGTAACAGAACGTCTATCCCAAATTAACCCTTCACTTGCCTCCAGAGCCAGGGTGGTTCTTGATCTCAATAAGTCGGAGCGCCATATCAGGGGTGGTATGGCTACCAAGGAAAAATATTTACATAAGTCAAAATACAATTAATAGTTATATTCCAGTATTAAAGGTATCTCTGTGTGGTTATCCCATAGGATACCTTTTTTCATGTTGAGCTAGTAGAGTGCCTGACACCATGCTTATTTTTAAGGGGGGAAATCTATCCATAAAAACCCTAAGTATTCTAAACGGAATCCCATTATATAGCAAACATTGACATAAAAGTAAAAAAGTGGTACAAATAAACTGTAAGTATATGGTATAACATTACTAACAATTAAGGGAACCAGTTGTATCATCAATAATAAGGGGTTGATTATAATAAAAAAATTACTATCTATCTTATTAATAATAATCTTAGCATTATCTGCCTGTACATCATCTAAAACGAATAGCAAAGATAATGA
>JAAYSU010000211.1 GCA_012523915.1 Clostridiales bacterium | reverse complement strand
TTATTGATCCATTTTTTAATAAACTGTTCTTCACTAATAATCTCAATCCCTAATTCCTTAGCCTTTTTATTCTTAGATGAGTTAGAATGTATATCGTTGTTGATTAAATAGTCAGTTTTTGTCGTTACACTACTTAAAACCTTACCGCCTTTTTGCTCTATTATTTCCTTTAATTCATTTCTGTTCTTAAAATGATCTAATGAACCAGTTATTACAAAACTGATATTTTCAAGCATTAAATCATCACTTGTAGTTTTTTGATCTTGAAATTCAATTTCCTTTAGAATATCCTCTACCAGCATCTTCTTCTTATCATCACTAAAATAGTTAACAAAGGATACAGCCATAACATTGCCGATACCGTTAATTTCTGTTAGTTCATCATATGAAGCATTCTGAATATCTTCCCAACTATAATTAAAATGCTTGCAAATCATCCTGGCATTAGATAGGCCGATGTTAGGAATCCCTAAACTGTAAAGCAGTCTTACTGTTGTTGTCTTTCTCGCATTGTTAATCGAAGCAATTAAGTTGCTATATGACTTTTCGCCAAAGCCTTCCATATTTACAATTTGCTCTTTGAATTTATCTATATGGAATATATCTGAAGGTTCATGTATAAAGCCATTTGCTATGAATTTTTCAATAGTTGCTTCCGAAAAGCCGTCAACACCTAAAGCATCCCTACTGACAAAATGGGTAAAAGATTTTATACGCTTGGCAGGACAATCCGGATTTAAACAGTAGAGGGTTTTAACACCATTTTCCTCCCTTATTTCCGTATCCCCATCACAGACTGGACATTTTTTAGGTATTTCAACTGTACCGCTTCTAGTTATATTATCAGCTATTTGCGGAATGATCATATTAGCCTTATAAACACTTATTATGTCACCTTCACCTAGCTCCAGGGCCTCCATTATGCTTAGATTATGAACGCTAGCTCTGCTTACTGTTGTTCCTTCAAGTTCAACAGGCTCAAAAACAGCTATTGGATTAATCAGGCCTGTCCTTGAAACACTCCACTCTATCTCTAAGAGTTTAGTCTCTTTTATTTCATCACGCCACTTGAATGCAATCGAATCTCTTGGGAATTTCGAAGTAGACCCTAAGGATAGAGAATATGATATATTATCATAGGTTAAAACCAATCCGTCAGATGGAAAATCAAATTCCGAAATCTTATCTTCAAAATAGGATACACTCTCTACTATATTATCTTTATCAACTTCTCTGTATTCTACTACATCAAATCCCTGAGCTTCTAACCACTGGATCTGATTCTTTTTAGAATTATTAAAATCTACGCTGTCACATTTTACAATAGAAAAAGCAAAAAAATGAACGTTTCTATCTGCCGTAATCTTATTGTTTAACTGACGCACCGAACCGCTACAAAGGTTTCTGGGGTTCTTATACTTAGCAGCAAGATCTTCAATCCCATCATTTATTCTATAGAAATCCGAATAACTTATTACCGCCTCCCCTCTAAGAGTCAGATCGCCCTTATAGGATATGTTTACGGGTATATTTGCAAAAACCTTTGCATTGTTGGTTATTACCTCTCCTACCTCTCCGTTTCCCCTTGTCACGGCATTCTCAAGTTCCCCATCTTTATATGTCAATACAATTGTAAGTCCATCTAGCTTCCATGAAAGCAAACCTTTTTCGTTGCCAATCCAGCTTACTAAGTCCTTGACGTCTTTCGTCTTATCGAGGG
>JAAYSU010000210.1 GCA_012523915.1 Clostridiales bacterium | reverse complement strand
TTTTATTTCTATAACCAAATTGCTTTGGACTACCTTCAATTCCTAAAAATTCATCAAAGGGAACCTTATGTTCTTCTAAAAGACCTATAACTAGCTTCGCTTTATGCTGTAATTGTTCTTGATAAGGCACACCTTGATATATGCAACCTCCACAATCACTGCTATGTTTACATTTTTCCAAATCTATACTTCCCCTTTCTTATAGCTCATTCAAATCATATGGGGTCTCTTGATATACATAGTTCAGCCAATTTGCAAAGAATAGATTGGCATGACCTCTCCATCTTACAATAATATCATTATTTGGATCATTATCTTTGAAGTAGTTAACGGGGACGTTAATATCAATCCCTTTTCTAACATCTCTATCGTATTCCAGTTTAAGAGTGTCACGATCATATTCCGCATGCCCCTGAATAAATAGCATCCTATTATTTCTACTAGCTATAATATGGGGACCTGCGACTTCAGATTCAGCAAGAATTTTTAAATCTGGTTCCTTCACAATGTCTTCTTTTAAAACTTGTGTATGTCTGCTATGAGGTGCTAAGAATATCTCATCGAACCCTCTTGTAAACTCGGACTTCTGATCCAATACCCTATGAGGGTATACTCCAAATAATTTATTAGGCAATACTTGCTTTTGAATACCATAGTGGTGGTATAAAGCGGCTTGAGCTCCCCAGCAAATATGTAGAGTGTTAAAAACATTTCCTTTGGTGTAATCCATTATTTCAACTAACTCCTGCCAATAGTCCACTTCTTCAAATGGCAAGAATTCCACTGGTGCACCTGTGATTATCATGCCGTCAAAACGCTGGTTTTTAATCTCCTCGTAGGTTTTGTAGAAGCTTTCTAGATGCTCACGTGTTGTATTTTTTGATTCATGAGAGTCCATTGTTAAAAGTTGCAAGTCAACCTGTAGTGGTGTATTGGCCAACAGTCGTATAAGCTGAGTTTCCGTCACTTCTTTTGTAGGCATTAAATTAACAATGGCAATACGTAAGGGACGTATATCCTGGGTTTCAGCACGTAATTTATTAATAACGAATACATTTTCTTCTTTAAGTGTTTTATAAGCAGGCAAGCCTTTAGGAACAATAATAGGCATTTATATTCTCCCCTTCAATTATATTTTAAAACTCCCCGTATTTATTATAGAATTCTTTTTTTAGTTCAAGAAATCTCCCATCTTCTATTGACTTTCGAATCTTTTTCATTAGGTTAATTAAAAAGTATAAATTGTGATTGGTCAAGAGCATTGATGAAAGAATCTCATTTGCCTTAAATAGATGTCTTAGATATGCCCTCGAATAATTATTACACGTATAACAATCACATTCAGGATCCAGCCTAGAGAAATCCTTTTCATGAACAGCATTCTTTATCGAAATCCGTCCATGGGATGTCAATGCAAGACCATTTCTTGCAACTCTAGTCGGGAGTACACAATCAAACATATCTACTCCCCTTTCAACACCTTCAAACAGGCAGTCCGGGCTTCCGACACCCATCAGATACCTAGGTTTATCCTTTGGTAAATAATCTACACAGTAGTCCATCACTTCGTACATTACTTCCTTAGGTTCACCTACTGATAGACCGCCGATAGCATAACCTGGTAAATCAAACTCAACGATCTGTGAAGCGCTAAGTTTTCGCAAATCCTGATACATGCCCCCTTGCATGATACCAAATAAGGATTGTTTCTCTGTATTCTTATGGGCTTTTATGCAGCGTTCTAACCATCTTGTGGTACGCTCAAGTGATTGTTTAGCATATTCTCTATCCGCAGGATAGGGAGGACATTCATCAAATGCCATAATTATATCTGAACCTAAGGCATTTTGCACCTCCATTGACTTCTCGGGTGTAAACATATGCTTTGAGCCATCTATGTGTGATCGAAAGGAGACTCCTTCTTCAGTAATTTTCCTAAGATCACCTAAACTAAATACTTGAAATCCTCCACTATCAGTAAGAATAGCACCATCCCAATTCATGAACTTATGAAGTCCACCGGCAGCTTTAACAATCTCATGGCCTGGTCTTAAGTAAAGATGATAGGTATTTGATAAAACTATTTTCGCCCCTATCTCTTTTAGCTGGTCAGGCCTCATTGCCTTTACGGTAGCCTGGGTACCAACAGGCATAAACACAGGCGTTTCAATAACACCATGAGGAGTATTTAATCTACCAAGCCTTGCATTTGTTTTGTCATCTTTTTTTATCAATTCGAATGATACTGCGTCCATACAATTTCCTTTCCGTCTATATAATTAACATTGCATCTCCATAGCTGAAGAAACGATATCTTTCTTTAACTGCTATGCGATAGGCATTTAAAACCTTTTCTCTATCATAGAATGCTGATACCAGCATAATTAAAGTTGATTTTGGTAGGTGAAAATTTGTAATCATACTGTCAACTACTTTAAACTTATAACCAGGATAGATAAATATACCTGTCTCGCCCCTGGATTCTTTTAAGGTTCCATCAGCTGAAACAGCACTTTCTAAAGTCCTAGTGGCGGTTGTATCTACTGATATTATTCTTCCTCCTTTAGCCTTTACTTCATTTATCGTTTTAGCATTCTCCTCGTCTAATATATATTCCTCAAAATGCATCTTGTGTTCTTCAACATTTTCACATTTTACAGGTCTAAAAGTACCTATTCCGACATGAAGTGTAACATAGGCTAATTTAATACCTTTTTTCTCAGCTTTTTCAAGTAGCTCCTTCGTAAAGTGTAGCCCTGCTGTAGGCGCTGCTACCGAACCTTCATCTTTGCAGTATACTGTCTGATATCTATCCTTATCTAGATCAATGCTATCCCTTTGTATATAGGGTGGTAGAGGCATCTTGCCTATCTGTTCTAATACTTCTAAAAATATACCTTTGTAATAGAATTTTAAAATCCTGGTACCACCTTCACTAAAATTCAGCACCTCTGCTTTCAGCAGAGGTTCCTTTGAAAATAGCACTTCATCTCCTGGTTTCAATCGCTTTGCCGGGCGAACCATGGTCTCCCATTCGTCCACCCCTTTTTGTTTTGTCAGGAGTACTTCCACCTTTGCTCCTGTTTTTTCTTTGATGCCAAACAACCTAGCGGGAAGAACTTTTGAGTTGTTCAATACCAGACAATCACCAGGATTAAGAAAGTCTAAAATCTCATAGAAATATCTATGAGATATTGTATCTGTTTTACGATCTATTACCATAAGACGAGAGTCTTCTCGTTTATCCCTTGGATATTGAGCAATCAATTCATTTGGTAAATCATAGTCAAAATCATTAACAAGCATTAGCGAACCTCTATATTAGTAAAATAGAATTTTAGTATTTCTATAAAGTTATAACCTTGTCTTGCCATTTCTATTGCACCGTCTTGTGCCATACCTACTCCGTGACCATATCCCATACCACTGAAAGTGACTTCCGAGCCAGTAGCTACTATACTATCATCAATTTTAGATTCTGATTCAACAGTTTTTGCTTTAACAGTTTCTTTTCCATTTGTAATATAGGCACTTTCACTAGCAATAGATTTTATTTTTCCATCTCCAGATATAATATTAATGTTTTGATCAGCATTTTTAGTTTTAGATCCATTGCTCAGCATCAATTGAATTTCAAAAACAATGCTGTTTTTGCCCATATAGACCTCACCTATATTAAAATGCCTTGAACGAACTAAAGAAGGACCTAAAACAGTTCTAATTCGTTCTTTTTCAAGAATAAGGGTATCCTTACTTCCTTTTATTATTAACTTAGAAACAGCACCTGCTGAATTTCTTCCTCCAACCTGGACGGATTCTATACTTCCTACATCGTATCCCGCCTGTATTAGCTGTTGTTCAAAACTATTGAAGGTAATTGTAGCTATCCATGAATAATCAGGAGAATACGGATCTTTTTTTCCTACAAGATGTGGTAGATTTGATGACAACCAGACATCTTCAATACTCTGTGTATGTCCTCCACTGTTTTTGAAATAGAAGACTGGTGCCGGTTGTCCATTTGCCCAGATTATTAGTCCACTCGTCTCATCGACAGCTTGGTTTGTGCGCGGATATTCAGCTTCATAACCGCCATATACCTGGCAATCAGTAGTGGTACAAACATCAAATCCATCATTGTAATGTCTTCCTATGCTTTCAACCGCAAAGCTTCTAGCGGCTACTGCCTGTGCTTTTAAAGCTTCCATTGGATAGCTTTGACTCATCTCCTTATGTAGTACTCCATAAAGATATTCATCCATGGTTATGTAATTAATAGCCTTAATTCTATTGTTGGATTGGGTATTAAGTATTATACCACCCCTAAACTTATTACCTTCAAAAGTAATAAGTCCATTTTCTTTGTAATCTAGGGGCAAAAGGCAACTATTCTTACCTATGTCTTGTGATATCAAAACATTTTCTTTATCTCGTAAAGCTATATGGTTGCCTTCAATAATTGCAATCAAGGTGTCATAGGCAGGTAATGGTAATGTTTCTTTAAACCCCTCATCTGTTATAGATCCTAAAACAAATCCATTTTCAGAGCTGAGTGTATAGGTAGAAGCCGCGTTATCTCCAAATCTTAAGCCTACCTTTATGTATTCAGGTATACTCGCAGCTTTAGCTTCCGAGCTTATAAATATCGCCATTATGATTAATATAACGCTCATTGTAAGAAGTATTCTTCCCATCTGTCTTATTGTTGTCATTGTCTTACCTCATCTCAATACTACAAGCTTAACTGTTCTTCTTTTCTGTTTGGAATACCCAAATGTCTATAGGCATGTTCTGAAACCATACGGCCCTTCTGTGTTCTATGCAGGAATCC
>JAAYSU010000209.1 GCA_012523915.1 Clostridiales bacterium | reverse complement strand
TAAACAATAACATGTTTTAGGAATAATTGCAATCTAAATAGGAATAGTCTTAATATTGAGAATAGAATAATAAATAAAAAACATAATAGCCGCTATCGCATTAATGCAATAGCGGCCTATACATTGGCTAGATTATTTATACTAAAACCCTATAATAAATGTAACGGTATACTTTCAAATTTAAATCTTTTTATATCAATATCTATTTAGCATATTCTGTTGCTCGAGTTTCACGGATTACATTTACCTTTATTTGTCCGGGATACTCAAGTTCACTTTCTATCTTCTTACTTATTTCCCTTGCCAGGAATACGATTTCTTCATCATTCATTTCTTCAGGTTTAGCAAGAATCCGGATTTCTCTTCCAGCTTGAATAGCAAAAGACTTTTCTACACCAACAGTAGTATTCGCAATTTCTTCTAAGGTTTGAAGTCTCTTAATATAAGATTCGAGGGTCTCTCTTCTAGCACCAGGTCTTGCTGCAGATAAAGCATCGGCAGCCGCGACTAATGCAGCTTCCATACTCTTAGGTTCATAATCTCCATGATGGGCTGCCATACCATTTATAACAGCTTCGGACTCCTTATACTTCTTAAGTACTTCGATTCCGATATCTACATGTGTCCCTTCCATCTCATGGTCCAAGGCCTTGCCGATATCATGTAGAAGTCCAGCCCTCTTAGCTAGCTTAACATCCAATCCCAGTTCTCCTGCCATGAGTCCCGATAGATGTGCTACCTCTACTGAATGCTTTAAAACGTTTTGCCCATAGCTGGTTCTGTATTTTAATCTTCCTAGGAGTTTTATTAGTTCTGGATGGAGGTTATGTATTCCAACCTCAAATGTAGCTTGCTCTCCTTCATCTTTTATGATGCTATTGACTTCTTTTTCGGCTTTCTCCACCATTTCTTCTATTCTAGCTGGGTGGATTCTACCGTCTATGATAAGTTTTTCTAATGCCAGCCTTGCGATTTCACGTCTTACTGGATCAAAACCTGATAGAATAACAGCCTCAGGCGTATCGTCAATAATTAGATCTATTCCTGTGAGTGTTTCAATGGATCTAATGTTTCTGCCTTCTCTTCCAATTATTCTACCCTTCATGTCATCATTTGGTAAAGGTACAACTGATACTGTACTTTCAGCCACATGGTCTGCCGCGCATCTTTGAATCGCAGTTGTTATAATCTCTTTAGCTTTTTTCTCAGCTTCTTCCTTAGCCTTAGACTCTATATCTTTAATCATAACAGAAGCTTCGTAACGAATCTCTTTTTCTACGTTGGAAAGAAGGAGTTGTTTTGCTTCTTCTTCTGTATATCCCGAAATCCGCTCTAATTCTTCGATTTGCTTAGCTATGAAATTGTCTAACTCTTTTTCTTTTTCCTGAAGTTCTAGTTCCCTATTTGCCAGTCCTTCCTCTCTTTTTTCAAGATTATCAGTTTTCTTCTCAATTGCTTCCTCTTTTTGTATCAACCGTCTTTCAGCTTTTGAAATTTCAGCCCTTCTTTCGCGAACTTCACGTTCGACTGCGCCTCTTATTCTATGAGCTTCTTCTTTTGCCTCTATAGTGATTTCTTTCTTTATAGTTTCAGCTTTATTCTCTGCATCTAATATCAGATTTTTTGCTCTTTGCTCAGCGCTACCGATCGCTTTTTCGCCAACGGTTTTTCTGAATATATATCCAATCAAAAGCCCGAATAAAAGGGCTACAATTGCGATAATAATCCTAATTAAAATCTCATTTATTTCAATGCACCTCCTTTTTCAGTTTTGTTATATTTTGTACATTTTATTTAGATATTGATATAAATACACAATATATATTATAATGTAGTGGATTGTCATATGTCAAGAAAAATGAGGGACTGGCCAAGATGAACTATTATAAAGATTTATTAAAAAATTTAGATAAAACACTTTTAATCCTTCCGCTTATTTTTGCAGTTATAAGCGTGATTATGATAGGAAGCACTGCATATAGCGATAGCTTTTCTTTCACTCGCGGTATGAAAATCCAAATAGCTGCTTTTATTATGGGAATGGCTGCTATAGTTATTATATTGCTATTTGATTATTTAATTCTAGAACAGCTGGATAAGATAATCTACGTTATATCCATACTGTTCCTTTTTACAGTTTTTATACCCGGAATAGGGTTAGAGCAGTACGGAGCAAGAGGATGGATCGATCTAGGACCTATGAACTTTCAGCCAGCTGAGATTGTTAAAATCAGCTTTACAGTCTGCTATGCTAGCTATCTTACTCGTAATCAAGGAAACCTGCATACACTTAAAGGACTGGTAATTGCAGGGATATATGTTTTTCCTTTTATTGCTATAATAGCCGTTTTACAAAACGACTTAGGTAATGCACTGGTTATAGCAGTTATTGCGGCCATCATGTTGTTTGCTGCCGGAGTTGATGGTAAGCTTTATGCCAAAGTTGCAACAATAGCGGTACTTTCAATACCGATAATTTATAGATTTATGGCAGAACACCAAAAGCAGCGAATTGATGCATTCCTACATCCTGATAATCTTCTATTACCAGGTAATTACCAGGTATGGCAATCAAAAGTGGCTATAGGTTCAGGTGGGATCCTTGGTAAAGGTCTCTTTGAAGGTACACAGAAAGAGTTGAAATTCTTACCAGTTCAAGACTCCGATTTCATCTTTTCAGTAATAGTTGAAGAATGGGGGTTTGTCGGTGGAGTTATAATAATTGCACTTTATTTACTCTTCCTTTACAGGATTATCAAAATTGCTAAAAATGCAAAAGACACCTTCGGTTCTTTAATTGTAATCGGTATTTTAGGTATGTTCTTCTTTCAAATATTTCAAAACATAGGTATGACTATGGGGCTAATGCCTGTTACGGGCATCACATTGCCGTTTATAAGTGCTGGAGGCAGTTCGGTATTAACCAATATGATAGCCCTAGGAATAGTGTTAAATGTATGTATACGAAGTAAGGTAATAAATTTTTAGCTGATAATTCTTTCAACTATATTAGAAAAATTCTTTTCTATATAGCTACCCTTTGCCAAAACTATCGGGACACCTATATTAGCGGATACATGTATGTTTAGGTCATATTGTATAAGACCAGAAATTGAAGCCCGCAAACTCTCTGATATTTCCAGGGGCTCGGGGATGAGACTTTTCCCATACAATTCAGGCATTATCTTATTAACTACAACACTTTTATTGCTTATTCCCATACCTTCTAGAACCTGATCAAGCATATCGGCATCTCTAATTGCAGCATGTTCGGGAACTGTAATAATCACCGCCCTATCTGCTGGGGTTGCAGCCAAAATGAAGCCCTTATCCAGTCCTGTAGGAGCATCAATAATTATGTAATCAAATGATTCTTTAAGTTCTTCACAAAGTTCCTCTATTTGCTCAGGTGATATGTTGTCCTTTGATTTGTTCTGCGGTGCCGACATCAGATAGAGTTTATCAAATCGCCTGTCTTTAATAAGAGCTTGTTTTAGACGGCATGTCCCAGAAGTAACATCTGAAATATCATATACAATACGATTTTCCATTCCCAAACATATATCCAAGCTTCTTAAACCAATATTCATATCTATAAGAACGACGGAAAAACCTTTTTGAGCTAGTATTGCACCCATATTTGCAGTGAAAACAGTTTTTCCAACACCGCCTTTACCTGATGCAATAACTATGACTTCTCTCATTTTATACTCCTTCTTTGTCTATCACTGCGATATATTTGTATCTAAGTTATAATCTTTATATAGCTTATCAAGTTCTAAATATTTACCAATTACTTCCCTTGCAACCGGACCAGCATATCCTCCGCTACCACCTTGGAAAAGTAGTACTGCTACTGCAATTTTAGGGTCTTCTGCAGGTGCCATAGCTACAAACCAAGCAAAGTTATCATAATCGTCCTTAAAAGCATCCAGCGTGTTAGCAGTAATCCTATCTCTGGATAAATTCAAAACAGCCTGTCTTGCTGCACTATTGTGTGAAGTGTATACATCTGGATACTCTTTTAACAGTCGTTTCATTTCTTCTTCAACTTGCTCCCAAGTCAATGAAGCATTTATTCTTCTTAAGTTTTCCTTCAAATATTCGGCTTCATCAGGAGGATTGATTTTACCTGCACGTTCTGCCGTACCTGTTTTAGCAGCTACCTGTACAGGGAAATTGGCAAATATTGCTCTTGCACTTCCCCTAGGACCATGTGCAACTCGCCTCATGCCCTCAATTATATCCTTGAAATAGCTTTTATCCTTTACTTCCATGTCTATCGGTTCTTCCTTTATAACCTGTCCTTCTCCTTCAATGGCCTTCAGTAAACTAACTTTATTTCTTTTTCCGTCATTACCGATAGTAGCAACATAGTTAGCCATTTGCAAAGGTGTATAAGCATTCTCTCCCTGTCCGATGGAAATATTAAGCTCATCTCCAAGGGTCCAAGCAGCTTGATTAAAATATGAGAATTTACACAGATCACAGACTGTTTCAATTTTATCTTCTTTAATTCCTAATTTGGATAAGCGATCTAATATAGTATTTCTGCTGGGATTTTCCTCCGTCCAACTCACAATAGTATCAATCTGTTCCATAAGTAGCTCTTTATTGTTTATAACTTCGTTAACAAAATATAGTTCCGCTCTACCTATTAGTACATTTCTAAGGTAGTTTTTCATTGCTGACATCTTTCGTGCTTCGCTTGGAACAGGTATTACAGTCTCTGTTATTTCTATTCCAGAGGGAAGTCCTAAGCCATATTGCTCAGCGAAATGGGTTATTTTCTCTATATTTATTTCTTCATTATATCCTAAAGATCCACCTCTGTAGAAGTCTCTACCTACAGCAATATCAAAAAAGTAATAGTTGCAAGAAACCTCAATAGCCTCATGAAGATTTAAGGAGCCATGGTTGCCTCTGTACATATTCCATAATATACATCCGTAAGTACGATTTCCTACTTTGACCGCTCCCCCATCTCTAAGTTTCCTGTTAGGATCCAGCCCGCTATCCAATGCAGCTGTCGCCGTTACCATTTTAAATGTAGATCCTGGCTGTACGGCTGTCCTTGCTGCTACATTGAACAAGGGTAGAGGTGACAGAGGATCCCTAGGATTCTTTGACTGTAACGACTGCCAATCTTCGTAGCTAATACCTGTGGCAAAGAGATTGGGATCGAATGAGGGGTAAGATGCCATTGCAAGTACATCGCCCGTCTCGACCTCAAGCGCCACAACACAACCTACATTTGCATTTTTATAATTTCTCCCGTATTTATAATTGCCATATATGCTTTCAAAAGTTCCCGCTGTTCGGATTTTTTCCAAGGCTTGTTCTAAGGCCTCTTCAGCAGCTTTCTGCAATTCTAAATCTAATGTTAGATAAATATCCGTACCTTTTTTCGGCTTGTCATCGCTTATAGTGCGTACAAGGTCTCCAAATGCATTAACTTCAACATTCTTAATCCCGTCTTTTCCTTTCAATATGTCTTCAAATGCCTTTTCAATACCTTCTTTACCTACCATATCACTGACGTTATAGCCTTTTTCAATATATGATTCCTTTTCACTCTCATTTATTTGCCCAAGATAACCTAAAACGTGGGCTGCAGTATTTCCATTGGGATAATAACGGACAGATTCAGCTACAACATCTACTGCCGAAAGTTCAGAACCAATTTCTTCAAGTGTTACAACAGTCTGATTTGAAACTTCCTGTGCAATGGTCACAGGAATATAACTATAATATCCCTGCGATGATAGTTCATTTCTAACTATCATTATTTTTCTAGCTTCTTCATCAGAAAGCCAAGGATCTATTTTAAATTTATCTCGTAATATATAAAAAGCTTCTTCAGCAGTTAAATCATAATCTAGGTAATACCTTCCTAAAAAGCTCTCTTTGTTTAATTCTTCTAAGAATTTCATGTTTATTACAGAAATAGGCGGATAAACATTATATACTGTCTGTAACTCAATTTGTGCTTCATACTTATCAAGCCCTTCATCTATGCCATATCTCCTTCTTAATTCGTTAAAGGCATCCTCGGCAGTATAGCTTATCGGCATATCTTGTGAAATTAACCACGTCTCTATCGCTTTTTCGTAGGTATAATAGAATGTACCATCATTCTCGAGTATGATAGGGAGGTTATCGTTTACTGTGTCTCCATTTTTATCTAATATAGACATTACAGTAGCAACTTGATTATTTAAAGTCTCATCATCTAAGTTCCCCTGTGAAAACTGCACGGTAAAACTAGGCCTATTACCTGCCAGCAAACGGCCATAACGGTCAAGAATCTCTCCCCTTGGAGCTGATGTATATACACTCTTAATGCTTATAGCCTGCGCTGCCTCATCCCAATGGGTTCCCTCGACAACAGTTAAGGTAAAAAGCCTGGAAACTAAGACAAGCATCAATATGAATATTAATAGTTGTATTTGATTTTGTCTAAACTTAATCCATCTCATGTCCTATATGCTCTTTCATTTATAATAATATGGGTTCTTTCCACTGTAATATCTGTCCTGAGGATATCTGATACTTCTCTTCCCTATCAACTGATATAATATTATCATTGTTATGGAATTTAATATTAAAAGTATTACCGTTCCTTTCGCTACATATAAGAAGCTGTAGATTCCTCCAAATAGTGCGATTATGCCCCAGTTGATAAGATAATAAGTAGCAGTTGCAATCAGTGACGCTAAAAAAATATTAAGCATGCTGTCTCTATGAAGAAAACGTTTTATCTCAATCATTAATAAAGCAACTAGAAAATAGGAAATAGCTGCGGGTCCAATTAGGACCGAAAAACAAATATCTTGAATAAGGCCAAATACAATCCCATATATAATGCCTTGATTTCCTTCGTATACAAAAGAAAAAAGGACTACAAGGCAAAGGATAATATTTGGTGTAATTCCCAATAGGTTGATATATAGCATCATGGTCGATTGAAGTATAAAGCCAGCTATAAAGAGTAACAGAATATATCCACGCTTCACAATTTCACTCCAATACTAAGGTTTTGTTATTATCACTGTAACTTTTTGGATATTATTAAAATTTACCGCAGGATCAATCTCCACCATTCTAAGCAGAGCATCCTTATCCCAAACAACGCGGCTGACTTTTCCTATTGGAATTCCACGAGGGTATAGTTCCATTCCTGAAGTAATTAATACATCACCTTCTATGACAGAAGCATTTTCATCCAACATATAGCCGGTAATCCCGCCTTTGCCATCTCCTGACAGTATTCCTAATAGGCTCAAATCTCTAAAGACCTGAAAACTGACTCTATTATTCTCATCAATAATAGATATCACCTTTGCCCAGTCCTCACCGACTTCTAAAACTCTGCCTATTAAACCATCAGCATTTATTACAACCGCATCCTTATGAACACCGTCTTCAGATCCTATATTTACAGTAAAAATCCGAAACCACTGTGAAGCGTCAATAGCGATGACAGTCCCCGTAATATGGCTAAAATCATCTTGTGGGTTTTTAAAGTTTAATGCAGATGATAAGTCTCTAAGCTCAGCCAAATCTTCTTGTAAAAGAGTTTGGTCTATAAGTTCTCGTTTTAACTCTGCAATTTCTTCCTTAAGTGCATTGTTCTCAGCCAAAAGCCTTCTAAATTGAAATATTCCTTTTATCGTTGTGCTTATCCCTTTACCTGCCTCAGATACAGGCTCTTGAACAAAGGCTGTCACAGTTTCAATCTGCCTTCCCAGCCAGGAATTGCTCCCCTGATTTATAAACGACGCAATAGTTAATGACAAAAGTAATAGTAAAATTATTAAAATAATAATCAATCTTGAATGTTCCTGATACCATTTCATATACTAATATCTCCGATCCCTCATAGTATATCTTTTCAGGTTTTTAATTTTACTTAAACTCTTACCAGTACCTTCAGCAACCGCTTCCAATGCATTTTCTGCTACTGTTACTTTTAAGCCGGTTTGACTCTCTATCAATTTATCCATACCATTAATCAGAGCACCTCCACCGGCTAGAACCATACCGTTTGCGAATATGTCAGCGGCCAGCTCTGGAGGAGCATTCTCCAAGGTATTCTTTATTCCTTCTACAATTATATCAATTGTTTCCTGGAGTGCATTTAGCATATCATTAGAATCAACTACAACTGATTTAGGTAGTCCGGTGAGTATATCGCGACCCTTTGCTTCAATTGTATAATATTTTTCAGAGCCATCTGGGAAAATGGTGTTTATTTGCATCTTCATATCTTCAGCTGTTTTCTCACCTATTAAGAGATTATAGTTTTTTCTCATATAAGCGATTATAGCTTCATCCATTTCATCACCAGCGATTCTTAAAGAAATACTGGTAACTATACCCCCAAGGGCAATAATAGCTATATCTGATGTCCCTCCACCTATATCCGCAATCATGTGTCCATCTGGTTGATCCACAGGTATTCCAACGCCAATGGCTGCTGCCATCGGCTCGTCTAATATGAATACTTCTTTAGCACCCATGTATCTTACTACTTCTTCTACAGCACGTTTTTCAACTCCAGTAACCCCTGAAGGGACACCTATTACGATTCTTACCTTAGTTAAAAATGAGTGTTCAGGGAGCACTTTGCGGATGAATTCCTTTAACATTGTTTGTGTCATCATAAAATCAGAGATTACACCATCTTCAAGGGGCCTAATAACATTTATATGTCCAGGTGCTCGTCCTACCATCTCCTTAGCCTTATTACCTACAGCTAATATTGTCTTCGTTTCCTCATCTACAGCTATAACAGAAGGCTCATTAAGAATGATCCCCTTATTTTTCGAATATATAAGTGTATTTGCTGTCCCTAAATCTATTCCTATATCATAGGTGAAAAAGCCTAAGCACATTCTAGCTCTCCTTTCAGTTTGTTTAAATAAGCATCTTTTCTTTCAGGCTTACAAAAACCCCGTCTCCTATTATCAAGTGGTCGAGTACTGGTATACCTATCAATTCCCCTACCTCAACCAATCTCTTAGTAACGTTTATATCATTTTGGCTTGGCGTAGGATTTCCGCTTGGATGATTATGAATAACTATTATGGAAGCTGCTCCTCTTTTCACAGCGCTACGAAAAACCTCTCTTGGATGCACAATTGAGCTATTTAAATTGCCTATAGAAATATCCTCCGTAAAGGTAATCTCATTTTTAGTGTTGAGATATATTACTTTAAATATTTCTTTTTTCCTATACCGCAACTCTTCCATGTAAAGAGCTGCTAGCTCTTCAGGTGTACTTATAGAAATCCTCTTATTTCTTGGAGTCTGTGATATGCGCTTACCAAGTTCGATAGCCGATATAATCTGGCATGATTTTGCTATTCCTATTCCCTGCACTTTAGATAGTTCTTCCGGGCTTGCGTCGACCAAATATGATATTCCTTCCTCGCTTAAAGCCAATATTTGGCTTGCCAATGTCAAGGCTGATGTATTTTTCATACCCGTTCCAATTAGAATAGCAAGTAGTTCACTATTCGATAATGCCTCCGGACCATACCTAATCAGTTTTTCTCTTGGTCTCTCATTAGTGGGAAGCTCTTTAATAGTGATATCACCTTTTCTTCTTCTTTTATTCACTTTCTCATCTCCCTGGGCCACCTATTTCTCTTATATATCCCAGGAGAATTTCCCTATCGCCTTATACCAATATCTTATTTTAACACACGTAAGGATAAAAATATATATCAAAAAAATAATTAAACTATAACTCATTAGTTCGCAAGTCCCCATTTTGAAGGGACAGACACGATGTATATTTTTTAAGCATATAATACTAACACTATCCTATTGAAAGGGGCTTTTTATCTATGAGTTTATCGTTAATTCTAGCTTCCTTATTGCTCAGCAATCCATTGGTACTTTTTACCTCCTACGTTTCAATGGGCAACTCATTTCCACAACCTCTAACAGAAGTGGAGGAGGCCCATTATATATCCCTTTATGAAAAGGGCGATAAGAAGGCTAAGAATATTTTGGTGGAACATAACCTGCGTCTTGTAGCACATATCGTAAAGAAATATAATACTGCTGGCAACAACCCTGACGATCTGATATCTATTGGAACAATCGGATTGATAAAAGCCGTTAATACATATGATCGTACTAAAGAAGTAAGGCTTGCAACCTATGCAGCTAAATGTATAGAAAATGAAATTTTAATGCATCTGCGTATGTCGAAAAAATGTCGCGTAGAGATATCTATTAATGATCCTATTGGTACTGATAAGGATGGAAATGAAATAAGCTTCAATGATATACTTGGAACCGATGAAGATGATATTTTAGACAAATTGAATACCAAAATTCAGATAACCAAACTATATAACGCTATACGTACTCTATTGAGCGAACGCGAGCAAACTGTAATAATCAAGCGTTTCGGTTTAGGAGTGGAGGCTTCTAAGACCCAGCGCGAAGTAGCAAAAGAGCTTGGAATCAGTCGTTCGTATGTCTCTAGAATTGAAAAAAAAGCTATACAAAAGTTAAAAGAAGCCTTTCCAGAAGAATGCAATGTTATTGGAATCAATGATAAATAGCATCTAACATTTTATTAAAAATAGGTACTGCCGATTTCCTGCCTGATCCCCCGTTTTCTATAAAAACAGTTATGACATATTCCGGATTATCGCTTGGTGTGAAACCTGTAAACCAGCTATGCACTGTGTTTTTCCCATGATAAGTTGCCTCAGCCGAGCCTGTTTTCCCCGCTGCACTAACACCATCTTTTAACTTAAGATTGTCTGCTGTTCCACTTCTAACTGTCTCAACCATCATGTCTTTAATAGCGTGTGCAGTTTTTCTGGATATAACTTTTTTAGCTAATTGTTTCGGATATAAAACTCTTCCCTTTAAACCTTCTATTGTCGCACTTATTAATGATAACTTAGAATCGATACCATCCTTAGCGATAATTCTAGTGATGCGTGCCACTTGAGCGGGAGTGATTAAAAGTTTACCCTGCCCTATAGAAAGATTTCCTATTCCTGTTCCTAAACAATCCTTTATATCGGGAAGATTTCCTGCTGACTGAGCAGAAAATCCACTGACTGGCGTATCCAGAATCCCAAAATCCCTTGCATATTTTAAAATAGTTTCTGCTCCTACCATCTCGCCTAATTGTATAAAAACTGCATTGCAGGATTTGGAGAAGGCTTCCTTTAAGCTAATTTCACCATGCCCCTCCGGGCCTCCTGTTGAGCATCTAAATTTATGACCCTTTATTTCATGATAGCCATTACAAACAAAACTGCTTTCAGGAGTCACAATTCCCTCTTCTAAAGCAGCCGCCATTACTACTATTTTAAATATAGATCCCGGCGGATATTGGCAAATCATTGATTTGTTCAAAAATTCTTCCCCACTGCTTTCAAGATATTTTACAAGCTGCCTGGGACTGTAAGCAGGGCTGCTCGCAGAAGCTAAAATGTTTCCCGTTTCAGCTTCAGTTACTATTATTGCACCGCTTACTTTAGCTTCCTCCAAAATTTTCTCAGCGGCCATTTGAATAGTAAGATCTAAGGTTGTTACAATACCCCATTCTTGGCTATCACCTTCTATGTTTACGCCAAGACCTCTTATCAAGTAACCATGACCGTCGAATTTACCATAATAGCTCCTATTGACGGAAGACAAAATCGAGTCATATTCCTTTTCAATTCCACAAGCACCCACTTCATCTGAATGATTTACATATCCTATAACATGAATGGCAGGTTGGTTGTCACTGTATCTTTGTCTATTCTTTATTACAATAGCTCCATAATCACCTATAAGTTTCTCGTAAGCGTCTTTATCTAGAACACTACTACTGTATACATAATATTTTTCATTTGAATTGTTTATCTCCTGAGCATCAATATCCTTCAATAGCGATAAAGCCTTAAGATCAACTTTCCGCTTTTCAAGTATATAAATTAAGCATTCCTCCATACCGGTCAAATAATTGCCGTTTCTATCATAAATATTACCTCTAGCTGTTATTCCTGATAATAATGCTGTAGATTGATGCTTGGCTATTTCTTTATACTTTTCTCCGTCAATAATAGCAATAGATGCTAGCCGCCCAACACAGGCCGTAAGCACCAAAACAAACATTAGGCTTAAGATTATTAAACGCCTCTTCATCTGTGAACAATCTCCCTTCTGTATAATATGCTTGACTATTAGCCAAAAAATTATGCTATAATTGAAGCATTATGATTTTGACAGGAGTGATTTAGCTATGGCAATTATTAAACCCTTTGCAGCAATAAGACCGGCTCAAGAATATGCAGAAAAGATGATTTCGGTACCCTATGATGTAATCAATCGTAATGAAGCAAAAAAATTAGCAGAAGGTAACGAATATAGCTTTTTGCATATCAGCCGTTCGGAAATAGATCTGCCTGATCATATAGATCAATATGATCCCTTGGTTTATGAAAAAGCTAGGAATAACATAGATACCTTTCTATCTAAAGGTATTTTGATAAGAGATGAAAAACCTATGCTTT
>JAAYSU010000208.1 GCA_012523915.1 Clostridiales bacterium | reverse complement strand
ATCAAAACTGAACCAAAGAAATTATTACCTGTATTGGGTGAATCGAAAGGAACAGGATTTGAAGGACATGAATTTTTTGAGGCAAGCTCTATTAGAAAGATAAAAGGGAGATATTATCTTGTTTATTCTTCTGTGAACTTACATGAGTTATGTTATGCAATCAGTGATAAACCAGATAGAGATTTTAGGTTTGGTGGAGTTATTATCAGTCACTGTGACATATTTCCGGGAACAGATCGGAAAAAACCTGTCAACTGTTTTGGCAATAATCATGGAGGCATTGAATACATCAATGGAAAATATTATGTATTCTATCATCGTCACACAAATCGTACTCACTTTTCAAGACAGGGGTGTGCAGAAGAAATTCAGATTTTGGAAGATGGGACCATATTGCAGGTAGAAGTAACATCCTGCGGGCTTAATGATGGACCTTTAGTGGGAAGGGGAACTTACCCTACCTATATTGTTTGTAATCTTTATAGAAATAGCAGGAAAACTGCAACGTTTTCACATCCTATTGCGATGGGGAAAAGGTATCCTTATCTTACCCAGGATGGTCCGGATTATGAACCTGATAATAGCAATCGAGTTCCGCCGGTGCAATATATAACTAATGGGAAAAATGGAATGATAGCAGGATTTAAATATTTTATGTTTGAGAAAAAAGTGAAAGAAATATCATGCAAGGTAAGAGGTAAAGCAAAAGGAAAATTGATTATACGAACAAATTTGTCAGAGAAACCTGTGGGAGAGATTTCAATACAGCCATCTGATGAATGGACTGAGTTTAGAGGTAAGGTTGAGATTGAACCGGGAGTTAGCCCCTTATATTTTTGTTATGAAGGAAGGGGAAAATTCGATTTTCTGGAATTTGCTATTATATAGGATTTATGTCCTCGTTTTTATGCGATAAGAAAAGCAATAAAAATAACAAATATTAGGAGGGAGAAATATGCAAAGGGATATCAAAAAACTAATTTCACAGATGACTTTGGAAGAAAAGGCTGGTTTGTGCTCGGGTTTGGATTTTTGGCATCTAAAAGGAGTTGAGCGCCTAGGGATTCCGCCTATTATGGTAACCGACGGACCTCATGGGCTCAGAAAACAAGAGCAGAATGCAGACCATGTTGGCATTAATGTCAGCGTTCCGGCCACTTGCTTTCCTACTGCTGCAGGTTTGGCAAGCTCGTGGAACCGTGAACTGGTGGAGAAGGTGGGTGCTGCCTTAGGGGAAGAGTGTCAAGCAGAAGGAGTTTCTGTTCTCATCGGGCCAGGAGCTAATATCAAGCGTTCTCCACTTTGTGGCAGAAACTTTGAATACTTTTCAGAGGATCCGTATCTTTCTTCGGAGATGGCAGCCAGTCATATAAAAGGGGTGCAGAGCCAGGGAGTGGGCACTTCACTTAAACACTTTGCTGCCAACAACCAGGAACATCGCAGAATGAGCGTTGATGCCATAGTAGATGAGAGGACCCTGCGCGAGATCTACCTATCCAGCTTTGAAGGGGCAGTGAAGAAGGGTAAGCCTTGGACAGTCATGTGTTCATATAACAAAGTAAACGGTGAATATGCCTCAGAGGATGAATTTCTATTGACAGACATATTGAGGGACGAATGGGGCTTTGAAGGCTTTGTGGTATCCGACTGGGGAGCTGTCAATGAACGAGTTAAGGGTTTAGAGGCGGGGCTTGACCTGGAGATGCCTTCCAGTTTTGGAGTAGGTGATAGCAAAATAGTAGAAGCTGTAAGGAATGGCATACTACCTGAAGAGATATTAGACAAAGCAGTTGAGAGAGTACTTAATATCATTTTTAAAGCAGTAGATAACAAGAAAGAAAATGCAACATATGATAAGGAAGCACATCATCAATTGGCCAGGGAAGTGGCAAAAGAGTGTATGGTACTACTGAAAAATGAGGATAAAATCCTGCCGCTTAAGAAACAAGGAACCATTGCGATAATTGGCGAGTTTGCAAAACGGCCCAGGTATCAAGGAGGGGGAAGTTCCCACGTAAATCCCACAAAGCTGGATGATATATACGAACAGATCAAGAAGTCAGCAGGAGATAACGTTAATGTGATATATGCACAGGGCTACAGTCTTGAAAAAGATGAAGTGGACGAAGGCCTTTTGAAAGAAGCAAAACAAGCGGCCGTGCAGGCAGACGTTGCTGTGATATTTGCAGGGCTGCCTGAACATTATGAATCAGAAGGTTATGATCGTCAGCACATGAGGATGCCAGAGAGCCACTGTACGCTTATCGAAGCAGTAGCACAAGTACAGTCCAATGTGGTAGTAGTGCTAAGCAACGGCTCACCGGTGGAGATGCCTTGGCTTGATAAAGCAAAAGGAGTGCTGGAGGCTTACTTAGCAGGTCAAACCATGGGAGGAGCTATTGCAGACCTGCTGTTTGGAGATGCAAATCCCAGCGGTAAGCTGGCTGAGACCTTTCCTAAAGAGTTAAGCCATAATCCGTCGTATTTAAATTTTCCAGGAGAAGGTGATAAGGTAGAATACAGAGAAGGTATATTTGTTGGTTATAGGTATTATGACAAGAAGAACCTAGAGCCACTGTTTCCATTTGGGTATGGACT
>JAAYSU010000207.1 GCA_012523915.1 Clostridiales bacterium | reverse complement strand
CGCCAGTTCTTACAACTTGGTCCTTATGAAGTGTAGCAAACATTATCTCATCCTGGTCTATAAGTTCAGCTAAAATGTCTGTATTGACCTTAAGCAATCCATCCTGTTCGGCAATTAGCTCAACCTTTCCTTCACTGGGCTCTGTCAATTTAATACCTTTTCCTGTAGCAGCCTTCGCAATACGTATTGCTGCCTCATTCTCATGTATATCAGTATCTCCTTTTTCGAGTACATAAAGATGCTTTTTCCCCATCTTCAAGAGAAGCTCAATGTCCTCTTCACGTATTACATGACCCTTTTTAAACCTGCTTCCCTTGTATTCTCCGGGAATGATCTGGGTTAAATCGTGTATTAAAACCTTTCCAACTGCATCATAAACCGAAACTTCTTTCATGTTTTTCTCTCCTCTTGTCTATTAATCCTATCTCACCGTTAGCTATATGTTTTTCTATTTCATCAGATAAATCCGTTTTATTAACCTCACTAAGTAGTACTTTAATTACACCCGAATGTACCACTAAAACTAAATCGGAGTTCTTGTCCTCTTTTAATATCTTTTTAATGCCCTTAACTACTCTGTATTTAAGGTCATAAAAATTTTCACACCTATTGCCAAATTTATATAGAACAAGATTCTCGCCTCTTTTTCTGTACTCCTCAGGATATAAGCTTTTAATTTCACTTATAGGTCTACCATCCCATTCCCCAAGGGACATCTCCCTAAGGTTTGAATTATAGATAACATTAAAGTTTAATAAATTAGCAATTAGCTCAGCCGTTTCTGTAGCTCTAATTAAGTCGCTGGAATATATTCGATCTGTCCTTAGATCATATTTTCTAAGTCTTTCGCCAGCCTCTATTGCCTGTAACCGTCCCTTTTCCGACAAAGCAACATCATATTGCCCCATAAAAATCTTTTCTTTATGTTGTTTCGTTTCCCCATGTCGTATTAGGAAAAGTCTGCGACCTTCCAACAGTTCATTCAAACTATATATACTGCCATCCTTAAGTGCTAGGCTATATTCCAATACTTCTTCGTAGCCTTCTGGGGTGTCCATATCTAAAACAACAGACTCACAACCTACTTCCAGTCTTATCATCTCTGCTTCATACTTTGATGTTATCGCTTTAAGCCCACCTTCTCCTTCATAAGAAATTATCTCATCCTTATATTTGGATGGAATAAACAGAGGGTGACCTTTTTTTCCTTGAAAGCATGGGACTATGAATCTATCAGGGTACTCTCTATGCTTTTCTAAAATTAAATTGATAATATCAGGTGTAACCAAAGGGATATCAACAAGCATCAGAAGAAAACCATCTGCAGGTGCTTTACATGCCCTCAGTCCTGTCTTTAGGGACTCAAACATCCCCTTGTCAAAATCCTTGTTATATGCAATGTCTACATTTTTCTTTATTAAAATGGGTAAAAGACTTTCCCTGTTATATCCGGTTACAACTACTGGCTGCTGTAGGCCTACTTCACTAAGAGTATCTATTATCCTTTCTATGGTAGTAACACCATCTATAGCTAACAATGGTTTATACCTGCCCATCCTCGAAGAACGTCCCGCAGCTAAGACCAACCCACACACATTATTCATTCTTGCCATGTCCTGCCCTTACCTTGATCATTTCTGCAGCAATACTTATAGATATTTCCTCTGGAGTCTCTGCAAAAATTTCTATCCCAATAGGAGTATAGATGGTATCCAGTTCTTCTTTGGGAAATCCATCTTCCTGTAGCCTTTTAAAAATATCAGCTATCTTTTTCTTGCTTCCTATCATGCCTAAGTATTCATACTTTTGGTCAAGGGACTGTTTCAATACCTCGTAATCACCCCTATGACCTCTTGTCACGATTATTATATAGCTGTTTTCATCTGTCGTTATATTTTCATAAACATTTTCAAACTCTCTTACTGTGATTACATCTGAAGCATGGGGGAAACGTTCCCTGTTTGAGAATTCAGGTCGGTCATCTATTACTATTGTTTCAAAGCCAATGTATCTTAAAATAGGTTCTAGAGCCTTACCTATATGGCCTGCTCCGAATATGTAAGCGGTTTTTATTTGCTCAAAACTTTCTAAAAAGCTTTCAGCCTTATTTTTATCTACATATTCGATTTTTACATCGACGTCACCGCCGCATATCATGTCCAAGGAATCCTGAGAACTAGAGTCGATATTATAATGATAAACTTTAGAATCCTTTGTCTTTAAAGTCTCTAGTGAAGCTTTAAGAACTTCCGCCTCTAATTGACCACCTCCAACGGTACCGTACTGGGTACCATCCTGCTTTATTAAAAGCATAGCCCCGCTTTTTCTAGGAGTTGATCCGGAGGTTTCTATCACTTCTGCTACAACAAAGCCTTCTCCTATATCAATCAGTTCTTTAGCTATCTGCTTCAAATGATTCATCCTTACCCTCCAACTAAAAAATATGCTTTATATATTTTAATTTAAAATAAAAAAAAAGTATGTTGGCCAACCAACATAAAAGCATATATTGTCGGAAATAGCTATAAGTCTTTGTTATGCAACTATAACCCTTTATTTATACTAAATTGATTCTTCTCGAAATCAATAAGACCTTCCCTTTTCATCTTACTTAATTCAGCCGATAAAGCACTGCGATTGACGTTTAAATACTGAGCTAGCTGAGAGCGATCTAGTGGAATCTTAAAACTATTTGAACCTTCTTTTTGGGCTATACGATTTAGATACAACATTATTCGCTTACGAAGTGATTTTTGTGTTAAAATTTCTATCTTATACATACGTCTGATGTTTTCATTTGCAAACAGAGTTATTAAATTATTAAGTAACTTTATTCTATCCTCTGCTGGAGCATCATCATTAATGAGTTTTGAATAGGAGAAAAACAGTACTTGAGTGTCTTCTAAGCACTTTAAATTGATAGGACTTAGCTGTGAAGGAGTTGCAGCAATATCAAAACCAAAGATATTGGGGGGAATTAATATCTGTTGTAGGCTAATATTTCCTTCAAAGTCGAGTCTTTCATTTACAACTTTACCAGTGTAAATTATGCCAACAAAGTCTACCCTATCCCCTTCACTAATAATATTTTCATTTTTTTCATAGGACTTAATTTCCGGCTGAATAATATTATAAATCTTCTTGCATTCTTCCAAAGAAAAACCTTGGAACAATTTAGACCTATTCATCAATTGAAAGATTTTGTTTCCCAACGTCTCTACTCCTTTTAAACAATACACCTATAGATTAAAGAGTTTACATAAAAATTTCAAGCATATGTAAGGATAAATATTTCTAAAATGTTATTCATCTATAGTATAATAAATATAAAGTAGAGCTGTAAAAATTGTGAGGGGGAATATATGGATATAATTATTAAAGAAAACTATGAAGAAATGAGTAAATACGCAGCTAATATAATAGCTGGATATATAAGATCTAAACCTAACTGCGTGCTAGGACTCGCAACAGGATCAACACCAATCGGAACCTATAAGGAACTTATCAGGATGCACAAGGAAGAAGGCCTTGACTTTTCACAGGTTACAACCTTTAATCTTGATGAATACCTTGGAGTAGGCATGGACCTAAATAAACCATACGATATGGACCAAAGTTATGCCAGGTTTATGTATGAAGAGCTTTTAAAGCATATCAATGTTAAAAAAGAAAATGCCTACATCCCTGATGGCCTTTCTAAGAATCCTAAAGAACATTGTTTGTGGTATGAGGAGCAGATTAAAAAGGCTGGCGGTATTGATTTGCAGCTCTTGGGGCTTGGACGTGACGGTCACTGGGGATTTAACGAACCGGGATCCTCCTTAGGTTCGAGAACTAGAGTACAGGCTCTAGCTGAAGAGACCTTGGATGATAACTATAATGCCTTTTACAAGAAGGCAAATATTGATCGAAGCGAAATGCCACATTTCGCTATAACAATGGGAATAGGAACCATACTGGAAGCCAAAAATATTATGATGATCGTAAACGGATCTAAAAAAGCTGAAATAGTAGCTAAATGCCTAGAAGGACCTATCACATCCCAGATTACATCAACTGCTATACAGCTTCACAGCGGTGAGATCACCGTCGTGCTTGATGAAGAAGCTGCTTCTAAATTAGCAAGAATTGATCATTACAAAAATATTGAAAAAATGAAGTTGAAATATGGACTATAGCAGATAAGACTCGCTTTCAGCGAGTCTCTTGCAATGCTTTATTAACTCCAGCAAGAACCGAACCTGCAGCTGAATTAATAACTAAATCGAATATATCATCCATGTGGGTTTTTTCTGCATTTATCAAAACTTTCTTACCCTTAGCCACGGTAGGCAAGCTATTAACAGGACTTACGTTCAAGCTAGTACCTATGACTAGAAGTAGATCTGCATTTACTATTTCATCATATGCCTCTTGCCATACATCTGATGGAAGACCCTCTCCAAACAAAACTACTCCAGGTCTTAGGTTTCCACCACATGCTTGGCAGTTCTTGTCGTTAACAAAGTCTTCTACAGTATATTTCTTTTCACAAGCATGACACCTTATAGCGCTAATAGAACCATGAAGCTCATAAACCCTATTACTGCCTGCATCCTTATGAAAACCATCTATGTTCTGAGTTACAACTGCTTTGACTAATCCCTTATCCTCCCAGTCAGCCAATATCTTATGGCCCCTATTGAACTTGCAACCTTCCAGCATCATAAGCCTGTACTTATAGAAATCTCTGAACAGTTCATAGTTGTTTTCAAGGGCCTTAATTGATGCAACCTCTGCAGGATTTATCTTGTTCCACCAGCCATCCTTTGACCTGAAATCTGGAATACCGCTTTCTGTAGAAATACCTGCCCCTGTTAAAACAACCGTATATTTAGATTGATTTAAATAATCTCTTAATTCTTCTATTACTTTACTATCAACCATAAAATCCAACCTTTCTAACCTACCAGCCAGATGCTTCAAGCCTAGTTAAACCAGCACTAACCGCAACTTCCAAAGCCTCTTGATACTCTTCACGAGTAACCCCTCTTCCCAAAAGTGGATGATTTATAGCTTCAAAACATGGCCTATATTGAGCCATAATGTTGACATAGCTATCCTTTGAAATTTCTTGAGCAATAAAGTCCATTACCTTTTTAGTATTAGCAAGCCCATTTGGTAGAACTAAATGTCTAACTATAAGACCTCGGATTGCAACTCCATCTTCACCTATTACCAAATCACCGACTTGCCTGTGCATTTCCTTAACCGCCGCAAAATTTATTTCAGGATATTTGGCTACTTTTGAATACTCCATAGCATACTTCTCATCACCATATTTCATATCAGGCATATAGATATCTACCACGCCATCAAGGAGCTCAACCGTTTCTATGGAGTCATAACCACCGGTGTTATAGACTATGGGAATATTGAGACCATCTTCAGCGGCCATTTTAATAGCTCGTAATATATTAGGCACTTCATGAGTTGGCGAAACAAGATTTATATTATGACATCCCCATCTTTGAAGCTTTAACATCTGCTTGCTGAGCTCTTCATTGCTCATTCTTCGACCACTTCGCAAGTGGGATATTTCATAGTTCTGGCAATATATACATTCTAGATTACAACCTGAAAAGAAAATGGTTCCTGAACCCTTCCTACCAACCAGGGGTGGCTCTTCTCCAAAATGAGGACCGACACTTGATACTATAGCCTTCCCCTTGGCTTTACATATCCCAGCTTGTAAAGAACGATCAACACCGCATCTCCTTCCACAGAGAATACAGGGGGATGCTAGTTCATCACTTCTTTCTATTTTCTCTTTCCACTGATCTTCATCAAGCGAAAGGTACACCGGATAAACCATCCCAGACCACCCCTTAACTTTCATACTTATATTACTTTACGAATATCTAATGCAGCATGCTTATATAATCTCCTTTAACTACCAGTACATGAACCGTTAACATTTGACGGATATTAGATAACAATAACTTATGCTTAGTCTTCTTTTCCATTATCCAACTAGTCAAGAATGCTTTCGGATACTGCTGATGGTTTAATCAACATGATATCGCACCTTATAACATTGTTTTATCATTATACTTCTTATATACTGTTATATCAAATAACAATTATGAAATGGTATGACTTGATCATCTAGAAACTAAAAAGAACAATAAAAAACCCCTGTTTCATAACAATTCCAGAGGTTTTAGTAGAGCTACTGCCAAGATTCGAATCTGCATGATCTCTCGACACCCTTAAAGGCATTAAGGATTATTATGAATCCATTCTGAAATCTTTACTAGCTACAAAATTGCCCGCCAGTTACGCCGGCCATACAAAATTCGTTCAACATTAACTACTTTTGCCTTCTCATCGATAGAGAAAAAGATAATGTAGTTCTTCACAATAAGTTTGCGGTAGCCAATTGTCGCAAGTCGCTCGTCTGCAACAGCTGGAGCCCGATGGGGCATCTCCTCAAGATCGGTTATTGCCTGTTCAATGGCCTCCAGCATCTCCAAGGCAGTCATCGGGGCCGAGAGTTGGGCAGAAATATAGCGGATAATGTCCCTCAGGTCTTTTTCAGCTGGTTCCGATATGTCTATCCGATATCGAACAGATGGAGAATTTTTATCATTCATCATTGGTTATTTCCCTGCGGATATCTCGTATAACATCAGTCATTGGTCGCTTTCTGCCCTCTATCACCGCCGTTCTGCCTTCATCCAGCAAGCGGTAAAGTTCAAGCTTTCCATTGAGCATTTCATAAGTTTCGATGCTCATGACAGCCAAATCACCTCGCCCGTTTTTCGTAATAAATACAGGCTCGCGGCATTTGTTGCAAAACTTGGAAATCTCGTTGTAGTTATTTCGCAAATCGGTGCTCGACTTAATGATTGGCATAGGGCACCTCCTTCAAATTAATCTAAAGATATTATATGCGAATTTCTTTAGAATATCAATAGCAGGTATAACCTCTATCCGAGGATTTTTATCTATCACTATAATTCCATCCTTAATATTCCAGTGCTCAACAATATTATACAAGAAGAAACAATTTTAACACTATTAGATATCCTTTGTGTTTTTTATACCGTATTCTAACTATTTGAGCTGAGTAAATATGGCGCGAAGTATACCGTTTTTTAAAATACGAGAAGTTGGTTGACTGTTTTCAATGGAGCAATAGATGAAGAGCGGACAGTAATAACAAACTAGCTTATTATTACTGCCCGCCATCAATTGTAGTATAGCTAACTCCAAAAGAATCAGCCCTTGGGAGGAAACGGGTCATTGCCATAGCTATTTTTGTCCCGAATCTAACCATTCGGTCTATGAATAACTACTTCGCTTTGTTGATTTATAGCTATGTTTCTGGCGTAATCTATGGCCTCAGCTTGAGTATCAAACAATTTTGTAGCTCTTCGATTGCCGGCGCCCTTAACTTGCCACAGGTTCCCCTTTGGAGTTACATGCTGATTTTTCCCCATTAGCCCACCTCCTTTCCACACTGGATGGTATTCGAACTTATGTTCTATACTATATATAGTATGGTAAATGTACAAAAAGTTAAGTAAGATTTTTTTTAAGGGGTATTTTAGAACTGAAATATAAAGATTAAGTCGTAGGCAGCTTGCTGAAATGGCCGGATGCAGGCTGCCGAATGTATTTTGTCTTTTTGTTACGATGTTTTCTTAAAATAAAAACCATACAAAAACACTAACATAAAGCAAAACCCTGCAACCATTGGAATTGCAGGGTTTTTATGGAGCTACTGAGGGGACTTGAACCCCTGACCTATTGATTACGAATCAATTGCTCTACCGACTGAGCCACAGTAGCATAATTTTTTAGCACCATCATTTTAGCACAACCTATAAACACCCGTCAAAGGAAAGATTGTAGTTGACGGTGTCATAATAACATAATTAGACAAAATATGAGCTATTTCTGGAAATCTATTGTATTTATCGGAAAAAGTCTATAGAATTTATACAACAAAATAATTTACAAGGAGGATTAAAATGTCAATAGTATGGACTCCTGATTTATCGGTCGGTCTAAAACATATTGATGACCAACACAAAATATGGTTTGAAAAGGCTAATGGGCTGTTTGAAGCCGGAAAAGAACGGAGAGCAAAAGATTACATAGACACCATGCTTAACTTCTTAGATGAGTATACAAAGAAGCACTTTAAAGATGAAGAAATCTATATGGAAAAAATCCGTTACCCTGAAATTGATGCTCAGAAAAGAGCACATGCAAGCTTTATCAATGATCTTGCTAAATTGAAGAGCGATTACGACGAGTCTGGCGGTAATATCCTAGTAATACTTAATGCAAATGAAATGGTTATTAACTGGCTTACTAATCATATAAAAGTTATGGATAAAAAGATAGGCGAATATGCTAAAACACTTTAGTTAAAAATGGCTGTTTGTAGAGCAGCCATTTTATTATCTTACCAGCTCAAAATTTGTAAATCTCCATTTGCCATCTAAAAACTCCAGGCAGAAGTCGTATTCCTCATATCCTGACACATTTTTTCGATCAGGATCATCATATACTTCTACTTTGACCGTAAACTTTATTTGCTCATCAGATACCTTTGTTACCTCATATGATTCTGCTCCCTTAAAAATGTCAGTGCCCCTGTCAGCCGGGAGAACGTATAGTTTATTTTCGTGTTCAACATATCTATTAGATGATATGTCCATTAGGTTTTCTGTTATATCATCTGTAAATAATTCGTTAAGATAATCCTCAAGAGCTTTCTTTGAATCAATACCTGGCTGGATTACCTCGTAATATTGTTGACCATCGACTTCTATATATTTATCGTTGTAATATGGTATGGTCGTTAGATCAAACCATTCATACGCTTCTTTCGCTTTTATATAAAGCTCAAAAACCTCATCGTCCGAGAGTTCCGTAACTGCTGCTGGTTTTTCACAAGCGGTAGAAGTTAAGGCAAATAATACGATAATTAAAACGATTACCAATTTCTTTATATTCATCCCGAAAACCCCACTCTTCAATCTAATTACCCCTTTCATTTTCTTTTATAAAAAGGACCCCTGACACTACAATATATGAATTATTTATGGCTACAATAATTTAGCATAATCCCTTGCTCCGTAAAATAACCGTAAAACAATAACCGTTTTATTAGTTTCGTCAACTTTGTATATAAGAATGTAGTTTTTAATGATGACTTTTCGGTACCCTTGTTTTTCTAGCGATTCATTATTACATTTGGGGTATATCATCGGATTGTTTATCAGATGGCTGTAACATTTATCAAGCTCGTTAAGAAAGTCCGAAGCAACTGTCGGATTAGCTAATTGGATTGCAATATACGATATAGTACTATCCAAATCCTGATAAGCAAGAGCTGAGACAACCAACTTATACATTGTATTTTTCCCTAATATTCTTCAGTGATTCTTTTCCGTCAAGTATTTTCCCTTCCGCCAATTGCTCTTCGGCAGCCTTCAGCTTATGATACACATCGGATATGAACATCTTTTCTTCATACAACTCTATGCTCATTATTACCATATCCCCATATCCGTTTTTAGTTATATAAATAGGCTCCTTCGATTCATGGCACATCTGAGAAATCTCACTTGTATTTTTTAAATCACGAATTGGTATAATTTTTGGCATAATAATTCAACCTCCTCTTGTGGCCTTATCGTACCATTAATATGCCATGAAATCAATCATATATAAAAGCTAGCTACACCATAATCATTTTACCAGCTCATATGAACACCCATCAAAGGATAAATCGAAATTACAAATACTTTTGTAACCACAGAATCTACAAGCATCATCATACTTAGTTTTCTTAGGATGTATATCTATAACACCAGATGCTAATGAGCTGCAAAGCTCATTTATTATTCTATCCATAACTGAATTTAAGGCTTCAAATTCCTCTTCATCTAACAGCCTGCTGTCACTAGTTCCTTGGTAGCTGCCATCTTTAGCTTTTCTCACCTGCAAGATATCAGAGTAGCCTGTAAAGTCCCCTGCAATACTTTCAAGTACAGCTGGATCATTGATTACAACACCATCTAATTTATATTTCTTCTTTAGTTCATTCTCAATTTTATATCTTAATACATCATTGTTTAAATCAGTAGCATCGATAAGGGGGTCTGCTATTTCAAAATAGAAAACACCTGCGGGCTTTGCAGGAATATCCCTTTCCTGCATACCCTGAATGGCGGCTTTTAGATAAAGCATTAGTTGGAGCCTCCAACCTCCCTTTACCTCAGTTAAATCAAAACGCTCTGTGCCTGATTTATAATCCATTACCTTTATGTAGCCATCAGGCAAGACATCTACCCTATCAATCTTACCTTCTATAATAAGCTGTTGCCCTCCTACATCCACACTAATTGGAGGAAATATTTTATCTTCACCCAAACCAAAGCTACCTTCAAAAAAGACCTCTTTTATTCTACCCTCTTGTACATGTTCAACAAGAACCCATGCTGCTTTGCTGCATACCTCTTTCATTCTGGAAGTACGGTAGCGTTCCTTTTCCCCTGAGATAAGCATACCTTCACGATACTCTTCCGCTATTTCTTCCATCAGCTCATCAACTAGCTTCTCGCACTCTTCTTTGTTTAGTTTCATCCAGGGCGAATCACAATCAGTTATATCCACACCCTTAACAGTAAGACGCTGTGAAAACCTCATCAGGCACTCATGGTAAACGTCCCCTGCTTCCCTTCCTGCAACTTCGAAAACCCTTCTTTCCTCAGGTGCAAGTCCGTATTGAACAAAGTGGGCAAAGGGGCATCTCGAAAATTTTTCTAGCCTGGAGGGACTAAGTGATAAGTTCTTATCCTTTCTTTGAAATAGATTGTTTACCAGATCCTTTTCTAATCTGCTTACTCGATTGGTGAAGAGTAATCCACTTTTTAACATAGGAAGACACTTATCATCCTTTTCTTTATACCAGTTATAGGCTGCCTGCCAGGCCTCTTCAGGTTCGCCCTCACCATCTAGGGCCTTTCTCAGAGCCTCTGTCATATACTTTACACTGCTAGTCGGTCTTTCAATGAGTTTCAAAGGATCATCAGAGTTCTGAATATCTTTTTCAAGCTCAACATTTGGAAACAGTCTTCTAAGCTTGTTTAATATTATTGAAGGCCGGATTTCTTTTCCTTCCAAATCAGCGGCGGAATAGCCTATCCAGAGATATTGTTCAGGCTTCGAAAGGTTCTTGTAAATAGCCAGCCTTTCTTCCATGATACGCATATCATCATTCTTACATATTTCTATACTCTCATTTAATAATAGAGTTCTTTCGTCTTGACTTAACAGATCATCTCCTTGGGGCATAGCAGGAAGCACTCCGTCATTTGCCCCTACTACTAACAAAGCTTTTATCTTTCCTACTCTCGTACGCTGCATAGTACCTACCACAACCTGATCCAAGGTAGTAGGTATTAAACCAAGCTCAATAGATTCAAACCCGGCCTTTAACATTCCTGCATAGTCTTTTACAGAGATTTTGTGATCACCTATCAGCT
>JAAYSU010000206.1 GCA_012523915.1 Clostridiales bacterium | reverse complement strand
GGCTGCCTCGTTTACAGTTACGGGAAGGGCGCTTGCAAGCACCCTTGTCGCAAGTGCCTTAAACCAGATATATTCCATTATACTTCCTTTTAATATATTGTTTTTAATAAAGATAATATAAAGAACTAAGATTAACTCTATAACTCGAGCTATAAGAGTCGCTGTAGCAGCTCCTGCCACTCCCATTTTAGGAAAGCCAAAATGCCCGAATATCAATAGAAAATTGAGAATAGTGTTTACAGAAAAAGACACCATGCTAATAAACAGTGGCTTTTTTGTCTGCTGGGTCGCACGCAGAGCAGCAGTACAAGGCACAGTTATGGATACTGTAAGAAAGGCTAAAGACACTATCCTAACATAGACTTTCCCTATTTCAATAGCTTCAGCTATGTCAGTGAATATTCCCAGCACTTTTTCTGGGAAGAGCACTCCAGGCAGGAAAAAGAAAAGGCTTATACAGAAGCATATGCTTACTGCAAAACCTAAAACCCTTTTTATATTTCCTAAATCCTTCGCTCCATAGAACTGGGAGAAGAATGCAGCAGAACCACTCGCAAAGCCGAACATGACACCGTAGTGGACCAGAAAAAACTGTACCGCCAGGCCCACCGCTGCAAGTTCTGTTTCTCCGAGCCTTCCTACCATTAAGTTGTCAACCAGGTTTAAGGATGAGGCTATTAAGCTTTGTAGAAAAATAGGAAGGGCTACCCTAACCAGGGTCCTATACAAAGACTTTGATTCTATTACTACTGGCTTGTCCATCTTCTATCTAACAGTATCTTTACTATTCGACTGCAGGCCTTTCCGTCCCCATAAGGATTGACGGCCTTTGCCATCTTTTCATACTCTTCTTTATCTTCTAAAAGCATCTTAGCGGTGGAGTAAATGATCTCTTCTTCAACACCGACTAGCTTGACGGTTCCAGCCTCTACTGCCTCTGGCCTTTCGGTTTCACGCCTTACCACCAAAACAGGTTTTCCTAATGCGGGAGCCTCTTCCTGCATGCCCCCCGAATCCGTTATTATCAAATATGATTTAGCCATGAGATTAACAAAAGGCTGGTATTGTAGGGGTTCTATTAGATGAATCCTTTCTGTGTTCCCCAGCACTTCATCAGCAACACCTCTTACCTTGGGGTTCATATGGACGGGGTAAACAATTTCAACGTCGTCAAATTCAAGGGCAATTCTTTTTATTGCACTGAAAATCTGTTTCATGTTTTCACCCAGGTTTTCCCTTCTGTGGCAGGTAACCGTAATTACCCTCCTGGCTTCAAAATCAATCTCCTTTAAAGTTTCATCGGTAAAGCTATAGGGTTTCTCAGCAACTGTGAGCAGTGCATCGATAACAGTATTTCCAGTAATGTGGATCTTCTCCTCCGGAATCCCTTCAGCTAGAAGATTGTCCCTGTTTCTCCTCGTAGGAGCAAAGTGGATGTCTGCCAAATGTCCTGTCATTACGCGATTCATCTCCTCAGGGTAGGGAGAGTATTTATCAAAAGTACGGAGTCCTGCTTCAACATGGCCTATGGGTATCCTTTGATAAAATGCAGCAAGGGCTGAAGCAAAGGTTGTGGTGGTATCTCCATGTACCAAAACAATATCAGGTTTAACCTGGCTAAATACCTTTTCCATCCCCAGAATTACATTTGTGGTGATCTGGCTTATCGTTTGATTGGGCTGCATGATATTTAGATCAAAATCCGGGGTTAGGGAAAAGAGCTCAAGTACCTGGTCCAGCATCTCCCTATGCTGAGCCGTTACGCATAATATTGATTCTATTTGGGCTTGTTTTTCTAATTCTAGCACTAATGGCGCCATCTTAATGGCTTCTGGCCTGGTACCAAATACAGTAAGTATCTTCATTTTTTATCTCCATTTAAAGGCTTTCCAAAACCTTGATCTTTCATAAATACAAAGATAAGGGTTGCCGCGATAATTATTAACATAATAGCATCTATAAAGAGGTCTCGGCTTATCAATATAGCTGCAACTCCCATCACTCCGCTTATACCGTATAGGGTCAAGACTGTACGCTTCTGCCCCATCCCTATGGTCATAATTAGATGATGAAGATGTTCGTTGTCAGCTTGCATAATAGGTCTGCCATTTTTAAGGCGTCTGAATATTGCAAGCATGGTATCGAATATAGGTATAGCAAGTACAAAAATTGGAAGTATTGTAGCTATCACCGTTGCACTCTTCATTGGGCTTAAGACTGAAATGGAAGCTATCATAAAGCCCAGGAAAAGGGAACCCCCGTCTCCCATGAATATCTTTGCCGGATGGAAGTTCCAGGGCAGAAAACCAAGACAGCTCCCTGCCAAGGCCATAAATGCCATCGCTATCTCATATCTTCCGTGGATATAGGCTATATATGCAATACATACGGTTGCAATAAAGGAAACTCCTGCTGCAAGGCCATCCAGGCCGTCAATCAGGTTTATTGTATTTGTAATCCCTACTATCCAGATTACAGTAACAACTAAACTAACAAACCAGGGGAAATATATATATCCGTCACCAAAAGGATCTGAAATAAATGATATTCTTACCGATGATGCAAATAGGATGCAGGCACATAATATCTGAATCGCTAGCTTTATCTTAGCAGATAGGGACCATATGTCGTCAATTATCCCCATTACTAATATTATGGTTGCTCCTAACCCGATCCCCTTTACCCCTGAAGTTACTTCTATGGGTAGAATAATAAACATGGCTGCCATGCTGCCAATAAATATTGCTATACCGCCGAATCTAGGCATAGATTGGGTATGCATTCTCCTATCGTCTTTGGGAACATCCATTGCACCGATCTTTGGAGCTATTTTAATAGCCAAAGGCGTTAATACCAATGTTATAACAAAGGCTACAAGAAATATTATTAAAATTAATGGAATCATGTTACCTCCAAATCAAGCATTTCTATTTCTAAGCCAGCTTCCTTCAACATCTCAACTGCTAATTCGTCGGGATAACCCTCTTTTACAACAATCCTTTTGAGCCCCGCATTTATGATCATCTTTGCACAAATTACACAGGGCTGATTGGTACAGTACAAGGTTCCACCTGCTATGCTCTGTCCTAAATGCGCTGCTTGAATTATGGCATTCTGCTCTGCATGTAAACCTCTGCAAAGTTCATGTCTCTGCCCCGATGGGACACCTAGTTCTTCCCTAAGGCAGCCTCTTTCTGAGCAATGCTCTATTCCTGCAGGAACCCCGTTATAACCCGTAGCCATAATGCGGTTATCTTTTACGATGATGGCACCTACCTTACGCCTTAAACAGGTTGATCTTTTCTGTGCCACCTCTGCCATTTCCATAAAATATTCATCCCAACTCGGTCGGCTCATCTGCTTTCTCCTTATGTATCAAATTTGCAACTCGGACCCCTTCCATCGCATCCTTGCAGTAGAAGTCTGCATTGATCTTCTTTGCATATTCAGGGTTTAATACGGCACCACCTACAGCAACCTTACAAGTAAGACCTGCTTGGCGAAGGGCCTTGATGGTAGCCTCCATGTTAACTACAGTAGTAGTCATCAATGCAGAGAGTCCTACAAGTTTTACATCCTCTTTTCTTGCTGTTTCAACGATTAATTCTATATCCACATCCTTGCCAAGGTCTATTACTTCATATCCATAGTTTTCCATAAGCACCTTGACAATATTCTTTCCTATATCATGAATGTCACCCTTCACCGTGGCAAGCACTATCTTACCATAGCTTATAGATTCCCCTGCGCTTTTCATGGCTTCCCTAAGAATGTCAAAGGAGCATTTCACAGTATCTGCCGATTGTATCAGCTGTGGCAAAAAGATTACACCAGATTCAAAGTCTTTTCCCACCATCTCTAAAGCAGGAATTATAATCTCTTCAATGATCTCCATAGCCTTCCTAGTCTTGAGAAGTTCTTCTGTCGCCTTAGCTGCCCTTTCAATATGGCCATTAAGGATGATTTCCGTCAGGCCTTGATCTAATTTTGGAGTACTTTCAGCAACACTTTCCCTTCCTCCGTAGTGCGCAATATAGTCTTTAGAATCTATATCTTTGAATGCCAAGGTTTCGAAGGCTCTAATCGTATCCATGTATTCATCAACCAAAGGATCGGTGATAGGTGCATCCAAACCAGCTTCAAGAGCCATGGCTAGAAAGGTCCTGTTTAAAAGCCTTCTTTCAGGCAAGCCAAAGGACACATTGCTTACCCCAAGGGTTGTTTTAACACCCAGGCGTGATTTTATCTGACGAATAGCTTCAAGGGTATCTTTTCCCGCCCTCTGCTGGGCTGAAACAGTCAAGGTCAGGCAGTCTACAATTATTCTCTCTTTACCTATGCCGTACTTTGCTGCTTCTCTGATAATCCTTTCCGCTATTTCTATCCTTTCATTTACATCCTTAGGCAGGCCCCTTTCATCCAATGTTAATGCGATTACACAGGCCCCATATTTTTTTACAATGGGAAATATGGCATCCATTACTTCCTGCTTACCGTTAACAGAGTTTATAATAGCTTTGCCATTGTAATATCTAACAGCTTTCTCAATAACATTTGGATCCGCACTGTCTATCTGTAGTGGAACATCTACAACAGAGGACACTCTTTTAATAGCCTCAAGCATAGCTGCTTCTTCATCGATTTCAGGCAGTCCCACATTTATATCCAGTAGGTCTGCACCTGCATTTACCTGCCTTATGGCTTCATCTTCTATATAGGCATAGTCCTGCGTTTTAAGGGCTTCTTTTAGAAGCTTCTTTCCTGTCGGATTGATGCGTTCTCCTATTACTCGAATCCTTTCATCAAGTACCACTGTCTTAGTTGCAGAACTAACAGCAGTAAAGGGCTCAGCTTTGACTTTTACTATATCATCGCCTATTGACGATACTCTATCAGCTATCCCTTTAATATATTCAGGGCTTGTCCCACAGCAGCCACCTATAATTGAGACTCCTAAAGTCAGCATTTGTTCCATGGTCTCAACAAACTCATCTACACCTACATCAAATACCGTTTCACCATCTATGACTTTAGGGAGTCCAGCATTAGGTTGCACAAGTACGGGTAGCTTTGAATACTTTAGGATCTCCTTTACCATAGGAAGCATCTGCTTAGGACCTAACGAGCAGTTTATGCCCACTGCATCTATACCCAAATCCTGGAGGGTGTTTACAGCGGTAAGTGCATCTGCCCCCATCAGCATCCTGCCGTTTTCCTCTAAAGTTATAGAACAAAATATTGGAAGATCACTCAGCTCTCTAGCTGTAATAGCAGCTGCTTTCATTTCATAAAGATCGGTGAAGGTTTCAAAGAGTATTAAATCTGCTCCTGCCTTAAGCCCCGGAAGAATCTGCTCTTTATATAATTCGCACGCTTCTTCAAAGCTCATATCCCCTACAGGTTCCATCAGTTTTCCGATGGGGCCAAGTCCTAAAGCTACATATTTACCATTAGCAGCTTCCTTCGCAAGACTTAGGCCTTTTGTAATTATCTCTTCAACGCTATAGCCCGACTTTCCTGTTTTATAGCTGTTAGCTCCAAAGGTGTTAGAAGTAATTACATGGCAACCGGAATCAATATATTCGGCATGAATGCTTTTTATAACCTCGGGATGAGTAAAATTCAGGCTTTCAGGAATCTCGCCAACCTTAAGCCCTCTTTTTTGTAACATGGTACCCATGGCACCATCGAAAATTACTAGCCTTTCCTTCAGGAAACTTCTAATATCCATCATACCCTCCAAATAATTTATTTTAACATGAGGTATGGAGTAATACAATCTATGATATTATCCTTGTAAGCTTCTAATATTCTCTATATTATTAAATATCCTTCTTGCTGTATCGGCCTTATTCATAGTATAAAGATGGATACCTCTTACACCCCAGGCCATGAGATCTATAATCTGCTCAATTGCGTAGGCCTCACCAGCTTCCTTTAATGCTGCAGGGTTATCCTCATATCTGTCGAGTATCCTTCTGAATTTCGGAGGTATCGAACAGCCAGAAAGCTGTGTCATCCTTATTATCTGATTCTTGTTTAAAACAGGCATTATACCTGCAGAAACCGGAACATCTATCCCCGCTATATCTATCTCCTCCATAAAACGGTAGAAGATTTCATTGTCGAAAAATAGCTGGGTTATAAGAAAGTCGACTCCGCAGTCTACTTTTTCTTTTAAGAATTTGATATCCTGCACCTTGCTCTTACATTCAATATGGCCTTCCGGATAGCAGGCCGCACCAATCGAAAAACCGCCTTCTTCCTTTGCCTCTTTTATAAGGTCCTTTGCATATTGATAGTGGAGAGGATCAGGAAAGTCAAAGTCGGGGTCTTCAGGAATATCACCTCGCATGGCTAAAACATTCTCAATATTATTCGATTTCATCTCTTTAAAGCCCTTTTTAATTACATCCTTTGTCGCTGAAATACACGTTAGATGTGCCAAGCTCTCTATCCCATATTCCTTCTTTATCTTGGATGCGATCTCTACTGTTCTATCCTTCGCCTTTCCGCCTGCCCCGTATGTAACGCTGATGAAATCAGGCTTGAGGCCAGATAGAGCATCCAGAGTATCAAATACCGTCTCTACTGGCGAATCCAGCTTTGGTGGGAAGATCTCCAGTGATATTACCGTTTTCTTTTGTTCAAACATGTCTTTAATTTTCATTTACTCGTCCCCCCTTAAAGACCTTTGTAATTCAACATGGTCAAAATATATTTCTGATAGATAGAGTCCTTGAGGCGGTGCTGTATGCCCCGCTCTTGATCTATTGCAACTTTCTATAATATCTTTCATATCACTCGAAGGGATTTTCCCAAGCCCTATATCCACAAGGGTCCCTACAATTATTCTCACCATATTGTAAAGAAAGCCATTTCCCCTTACCTCAAAAATGATTTTCCTTCCTTCATTTATAGGCTCAACTGTCAGATTGGCACTATATATAGTTCTTACCGTAGATTCAGGAACCTTTCCTCCCGCTGCCATAAATGATTTAAAGTCATGCGCTCCAACTAAGTATTTGACTGCCTCTTTCATCGACTGAAAATCGAGTTCTTTTTCTATATGATAGCAAAAATTCCTCTGCATTAAATCATAACTTGCATTTCGAATAAGATAAATGTATTTTTTACCCACAGCATCGAACCTGGCATGGAAATCAAGTTCAACCTCTTCAGCCGATTTAATTCTCACATCTCCAGCAAGCATATTGTTTGCAGCTAGAGGTATTCTTTCTGTCGGAATTCCAAAATTTCCTTTCACATTTGCCCTCTGCCCCAGAGCATGAACTCCGCTATCGGTACGACTAGTAGCGGTAATTGTAATATCTTGTCTTAGCAACTTTGATAATGTTTTCTCAATCTCGCCCTGGACAGTCCTTTTCCCAGGCTGCCTCTGCCAGCCATGGAAATCTGTACCATCGTATTCAATTGTCAGCAGTATATTTTTCAATATAAGTGACCTCTTTGTCGAAAATTTGTCGAAATTTTTAGAATATTAACTCTTTACATTTCAAAATATTTGAAATAGAATAGAGTCACCCTCTCGCTATAGCTTTGCATTTAAGGAGTAAGTCATATGTTAAAAGCATTAACAGATGATTTTATTTCAGGCAAGGTCAAGGCAATTCAAAATTTAGGTGGAATGGAATCATTATATTACAAACATTTAAAACGTTTCCAAGACAAATATCAAGACAGTCATATCAAAATCAATCGATACCTAGACCTCATGGAATACGAAGAAGCTGAAAGGCTAACTCATTCCATCAAAGGTTTAGCAGGCACCCTTGGGATGTCGGAGCTTGAATCAAAGTGTCAAACACTGGAAACTGCTTTGAATGAAGGCAGATATACAGAGCTTCACCCCATGCTTCTTGAGTTTCAATCTGCCCTATTTAAAGCAATTCACTAATTATGACTCCACAGTTCATCCTCAGTAGGAACCGGATTATCAGGCATGTAATAGGCTATCCTGGATATGTTTATTAAATGTTTATAATCCAAATTTTCAGAAATACTGTTATTACCCCAAGTTCCACAACCTAGTGTGTTGGTTGGAGCTAGGCCGTTGTAATAACTTCCACCGGCCGAGCTGGCGCAGATTTGGTTAATAACGAACCTGCTGACGCTAAGCTCGTTACCTGCGTACTCTATATTCTCTCTGTTATTGGAGTGGATTGCTACTGAATGCCCTTTTCCTTCCAATTCCAGATTTTCTTTTGCTATTTCAACAGCGTCTTTGAAATCATCATATCTGTAAATCGCAAGCACAGGACACATCTTCTCTTTTGACAAAAGATCCCTTTCTCCCGGACCCTTCGCTTCGATTATTATAACTCTTATATCCTTAGGAAGATCTACACCTGCTAGTCTACCTATTTCATGAACACTCTTTCCTACTGCATCACGATTCATTACGCCATCTACAAATATTGCCTTGCGGAAGGCTTCTTTTTCCTTTGGATTATTTACTAAATAGGCACCGTTCTTTACAAATTCATCTATGATATCCTGGTATTTATCAGCTGGTATAATAGCAGACTGTTCCCCTGAACATATGATTCCATTATCAAAGATCCTGCCGGCAATCACCTTAGGCACAGCCTCTGCAAAATCTACATCCCTATCGATTATACATTGCACATTTCCCGCACCTACACCCAGAGCGGGTTTACCGCTGCTGTAAGCAGCCTTGACCATTCCAGCTCCACCTGTAGCGATCACTATATCCGCACTCGATATCAAGGTCCTTGTATTTTCCCTAGACTGCTGATCGAGAATCTGAATAAGGTGTTTTGGAGCATTTAGCTTCTCTAGCGCCTCATTCATCAATTCTACAGTCTTAGTACTGCACTTTATCGCTCTGTGGTGGGGAGTTATAACTATAGCGTTTCTCCCTTTTAAAGCAAACATGGCGTTGCTCATGGGAGTTACTATGGGGTTAGTGCAAGGTGTGATAGCAGCTGCTACTCCTACTGGCTTTGCTACTTTAACAATACCTGTCTGTTCATCTCTTTCAATAATTCCTACTGACTTCTTGCCTTTAAGGCTGTTCCATATAATGCTCGACTTACCCTTATTCTTAGCTATCTTATCCTCTAAAACACCCATTTCTGTCTCTTCGACAGCAATCTTTGCAAGATATTCTGCATTGTCGTAAACTGTCTTGGCAATAGCCATAACAAGCTCATCCACCTGTTCTTGTGAATAAGATTCGAATTCCTTTTGAGCCATCCTAGCCCTTTCAATGTATCCATCTATATAAGTCTTGCTATCCATATTTGCTCTCCTTCCCAAACTAAGAATCAGGTTACCGCAATTTGCGATAACCTAGTTAACTTCTCAGCTATTTCTTCCACGAACTCTTTAATCCTACAGTTTTGTTGAATACTATTTCATCTTCAGTGCAAAGTTTCGCATCCGCTATATAATAGCCCTTCCTGAAGAACTGGAACCTTTCGCCGGGTTTTACATTGGCGAGTGAGGGCTCACCGTAAGCTTCAACCACTTTCAAAGAATCAGGATTTAAAATGTTCTCTCCCTTTTCATCTTCTATCATCAAATAGTCATATTCTCTAACTTTAAACTTTACAGCTTGTTTTGCATCGACCCAATGTATTGTTCCCTTGACCTTTCTGCCGCTGAATCCGCTTCCGCTCTTGGTCTCAGGATCATAGGTACAATGTAATTCTACCACTTTGCCATCGCTGTCTTTTATCACTTCATTGCAGGTTATAAAATAGGCTCCTTTAAAGCGTACTTCGTTTCCGGGATACAGACGGAAGTATTTTTTAACGGGTACTTCCATAAAATCTTCCCTGTCAATATAGAGTTCCCGGGATAAAGGTACCTTTCTGTAGCCCATTTCTTCATTCATGCTGTTATTTTCTATTTCCATTTCCTCTGTTAGATCTTCAGGATAATTGGTTATTACAACCTTAATAGGATCGAAGACAACCATCCTAGATTCTACTTTTTCCTTAAGGTCCTCCCTTATGCAGTGTTCTAACAGTGCAATATCGACAACACTGTTGGTCTTTGCCACTCCAATACGGTCACAGAAGTCTCTAATGGCTTCAGGAGTGTAACCCCTCCTTCTTATGCCTGCAATGGTGGGCATGCGTGGATCGTCCCAACCTTCTACAGCGCCATCGTCTACAAGCTTCTTCAAGTGGCGCTTGCTCATAACAGTATTGGTGAGATTTAATCTGGCAAATTCAATCTGTTGAGGAGGCATCTCCCATTCAAGTTCAATTAGAGGCCATTCATATAAAGGCCTGTGATCCTCAAATTCAAGGGTACACAGGGAATGGGTTATACCTTCAAAAGCATCTTCAAGGGGATGGGCATAATCATACATAGGATATATGCACCATTTATCACCTGTGTTATGGTGCTCAGCATGAGCTATTCTGTAGATAACAGGATCCCTCATGTTCATATTAGGAGAAGCCATGTCGATCTTAGCTCTTAGAACCTTTTCCCCATCCTTGTACTTACCCTCTTTCATCTCCTCAAAAAGCTTAAGGTTTTCTTCAACGCTTCTGTTGCGGTAGGGGCTTTCCTTTCCTGGTTCCGTTAGCGTCCCTCTGTATTCTCTGATCTCATCTGCTGTAAGATCACAAACATAGGCCTTGCCTTTCTTTATCAATTCAACTGCACAGTCATACATTTTGTCAAAATAGTCAGAAGCAAAGTAGAGTTCATCCCACTCAAATCCCAACCATTTTACGTCTTCTTTTATTGACTCTACATACTCTGTATCTTCCTTAAGGGGATCTGTATCATCAAATCTTAAATTGCACTTACCATTATATTTCTGTGCAGTAGTAAAATTCAAACATATAGACTTAGCATGTCCGATATGAAGATATCCGTTAGGTTCAGGTGGAAAACGAGTATACACGGGTCTGTCCCCATAGGTACCTTCCTCCAGATCCTTATCTATAATATTATGGATAAAGTTAATCGCTTCCTTAATCTCAGCCATCTGGCTATCCTCCTTAAAATTTCATAACCTTATTTTATTAATTTTTAAACGTATTATACCACTTGGTAGTAAGCTTAGCAACTCTTACAAAATCTCCCCCCTATAATGCAAGAGGCAAGCTCTTTCAGCTTGCCCCTTTATGAAATAAGTCATCAGTCGATTAGATCCTTAGCATCTGTGTAGTTGAATATTGGACCTTCTAAGCATACGTAAGTATCATTTATCTTGCAGTGGCCACATTTTCCTACTGCGCAGTGCATCTTTCTTTCAATCGATACCCAAATACGCGATTCATCCACACCATTAGCTAAGAGTTTTTTTGTTGTAAAGTGCATCATTAATGGAGGACCGACGACGACTACGTTATACTCATCAAAAGTATCAAATGGTAACTTTTTAATATGTTCGGTAACTAACCCTTTTTCAAAACCAGGCGCTTCCATATTATCAAGGGAACATATCACGTTGAAATTACATTTGTACTTATCGATTTCCTCTGTAAACAACACACAATCTAAATCTCTAAATCCAGAAATCATATGAAGGGATTTTAATTTATCTTGGTTTTCGCTAAAGTAATCTAACATTGTCTTTACAGGTGCCATACCTGTACCACCGGTTATTACTACAAGATGCTTATTCTCAAATTCTTCAACCGGGAAGGAATTACCATAAGGCCCCCTCATGAATAATATGTCACCTTCATCCAAGCCAAATACTCCCTCTGTCAGTCGGCCAACTTTTCTGATGGTAAACTCAAGATATCCTGGGCCCTTACCACTTACTGATATTGGGGCTTCTCCTATCTTGGGAATTGAAAGCATATAGAACTGCCCATGTTTTGTTTCATCATCACAGGCAACACGAAAACTATACTCAGCTTTTGTGTGCTTGATGACACCGATAATCTTATGGGGTTCTGGTATCATAACATTCTTCATTATTCCT
>JAAYSU010000205.1 GCA_012523915.1 Clostridiales bacterium | reverse complement strand
TTGCAGCTCCCATATAATTTCTTGGATCATTCTCCCCAGGATTCTCTTTAAAGCATTGTTGTATAGCATCGGCCATAGGTATTTTTAATTCAGTTGCAATATTGATCTTAGAAATTCCTCGGCGAATAGCTTCTTTAATACTTGTCTCCTGAATTCCGGAAGCACCGTGAAGTACCAATGGCAGATCCACAATCTTCCTAATATCAGATAGGCGTTCATATTGAAGCTTTGGTTCACCTTTATAGATACCATGAGCAGTTCCAATGGCAACAGCAAGAAAATCAATTCCGGTATCTTCTACAAAAGTTCTGGCTTCAGAGGGAACTGTAAAAAATGCATCTTCTTCATCAACGGTCATATCATCCTCTGTACCACCAATACGGCCTAATTCGCCCTCTACTGCAACACCTGCATAGTGGGCGGTTTCAACCACCTTTCTTACAAGGGCTACATTTTCATCATAGGGCAGCATGGAACCGTCAATCATAACTGAGGTATAGCCGTGCTGTATACACTGCACTATGGTCTGAAAGGACGGACAGTGATCTACATGAAGAGCAATAGGAATATCATGGAGTCTTGCAGCCTCTTTTACACAGGCTGCTACATAGGGAATACCTGCGTGCTTTAATGTACCAGGAGTGGTTTGTATAATAACGGGAGAGCGTTCTTCCACTGCCCCTTCAACCACAGCCTGTATAGTCTCCAAATTATGTACGTTAAAAGCAGCTATGGCAACCCCCTTATCCCTAGCCTGTTGTAAAAAGAATAATGGATTGACAAGTGGCATGTTATATAACCTCCAATAAGTAATTTTTCGATTCTAAGTTTATATTATCTCAAATACAATCATTTTAGCACGAAAAGACGGTGCATAAAATTCTTTTTATATAATTCCCCAATAGAGTATGAGAATACCCGATTAAAAGCATAGTGGAATATTACATAAAAAAACTGTTGACATATTTTGTATGTCAACAGTTTTAAATCAGGTTCTATAATAAAAGTTGGGGTAACCAAGCAGGAAAATAGAAAAGCATAAGCGAAAACCTACCTAGTAAATAAACCACCACGAATACTTACAGGAGGTTCTGCTTATGCTTAACTCTAATTATATCGAAACTTTACTAGGAATCAAAGATGCAATTGTAACAAATATTGAAAATTTTGCTGATGAGTCTTTAATCAATGTCTACTTTGAATTAAGGAGAGATATACATGAATGCCCTGGTTGCAAGGAGCTAACAGATAGCATTCATGACTATCGAATGCAAAAGATTAAAGGTCCGCCATTAGGAGAGAAATTTATTCTCTTCCATTACCGTAAGCGACGGTATGTTTGCCCTGCTTGTGGAAAGCGTTTTTATGAAAATAATTCTTTTGTACCGAGATATCACCGTATGTCTTCCAGCCTGGTTTCGTATATCTTAAGGGAGTTAAAGAGTACCAGTTCCCGGTCAAGTGTTGCAAGGAGATGTAACATTTCTGTTTACACAGTTTCGCGAATTTTTGACTTCATCTCCCATGGCAAGCCAAAGCTCCCGGAGGTTCTATCTATTGACGAATTCAAGGGTAACGCCGAAACAGGCAAGTATCAGTGTATCATTACAGACCCTAAAAATCGCAGAGTTTTAGATATTCTTCCCGGTAGGGAAACCCATCATCTGTCTACATACTTTTCTTCTTTTCCCAGAGAAGAACGGGATAAGGTTAAGGTAATTGTTATAGATATGTGGAAGCCTTATGCGGATATGGCTCAAACTTATTTCAAAAATGCTATTGTTGTTATTGATCGTTTTCATTATGTTCGTCAGGTAATGTGGGCTTTTGACAGGATACGTCGTGAAGAGCAGCATAAGTTTTCCAAAGAGCGTAGACGTTACTTTAAAAGGAGTAAAAAACTCCTATGGGCTAGATTCTTCAAGTTAAGTGAAGAAAATCAACAAGCTGTAGAAGTAATGCTTAACCTTTCCCCCAGACTCAAAGAAGCCTTTCTTCTGAAGGAGAAATTTCTAGAGTTTGTCGATGCCTCAAATTTTGATGATGCCAAGAAGAAACTAAAGGATTGGTATTTATATGTTTCAGTTAGCGATTTACCTGAGTTCAATTATTGCTTTGCAACAATAAATCGCTGGCAAGATAGTATTCTTAATTCTTTTAAAGTCCCCTATACTAACGCCTACACAGAAGGAGTAAACAACAAGGTTAAAGTTCTTAAACGTAATGCATTTGGACTTAGAAATTTTAATAGGTTACGATCCCGCATACTTTACATGATGGCCTGAATTTAGATCGGTTGCTTCTACCTTGTTATCACACAAAACTTTCCCAGTACTGAAAAATGAAGTTATCATGACTTAGTTAATTTACAGAGCGGCCAAGGCTTTGGAGTATTAATTATGTTGTGTGGAGTTATGCAATTCTGTATTTAGATTTAT
>JAAYSU010000204.1 GCA_012523915.1 Clostridiales bacterium | reverse complement strand
TTTAAAGCCTGTTTTACTCTTGGATATTTTTTCGCACCATAATTGAAGCTTATTATAGGCTGCAGGCCCTGCCTCAATCCGACAACAGGCAAAAGAAGAAGTGTGGCCACACTGTTTATAATCCCCATCACTGATACTGCAAGGTCGCCTCCATAAAAAAGCAAGCTTCTGTTTAATACCGTATTAAGCACACTGTTAGCAATCTGTAGGGTTGAATCGGGTATACCCAGCCCAACAACCCTCTTTACAATATCAAGATCAGGCTTCATATATCTAAGCCTCAATTTATTGTTGCTCCTCTTACCTGCAAAATATAAAATGACCCAAATGAATGAAAGGCTTTGTGCAATAATTGTAGCAAGTCCAGCACCAAACATGCCCATTCTAAATCCGAATATGAATATGGGATCTAGTATAATATTCGTTATTGCGCCGATAAGCATTGTATACATGGCAATTTTCGGGCTGCCATCAGCTCGAATAATATTGTTTAAGCCCATGCTTACGATTTTAAAGATCGATCCAAGTATAATAATTCGAAGATATTCTACTGCAAATGGAGCCACTTCTTCACTTGCGCCAAATAAGACTACTAACGGTTTCAGAAATATCAGACCCAATATGGTGAGAACAATCGAACTTATGATCAGCATTGTAAAGACGCTACCAAGAGTTTTTTCAGCCTCTTCTTTGTCACCCTCTCCAAGCTTAATCGCAAACCTGGTTGCTCCTCCAACACCAAAAAGAATACCAACCGCCATTATTATTATCATAATAGGGAAGGCGATAGTTATCCCTGCCAGGCCGTTCATTCCAAGATCAGGACTGTTCCCTATGAATATTCTGTCTACCACATTATATAACGAGTTCACAGTCATCCCTACGATGGCAGGAAGTGAAAACTTTATTAATAACTTATATATTTTTTCTTCACCTAGAATATTTCTTTCTTCCAACTAAGTTCATCCTTTAATATGTTTATTTTAAAAAAGAAATGATGAGGTCAAGCTCATCACATATATCGGCAAATAACGATATCATTATAACTCATACTAGTCATTATGTCCATTATAAAGGAGGAGCATGCCCGCTCCCCCTTCAAGTTCCTCATACTATTCAGCTATTGAAACCGAATTGCTGCCTCTGCACCAGGATACATTGTATCCTAAGGATTCACATAAATATCTTACTCCAATAAAGTCCTCACCCTCTATTTTATAGACAGGGTCTTTATCAACGTCATATGTGAACTCTGCTCCAATTGCTTCGATCATCCTTTGAGCAGGAACATATATGTGTCCGTTGATATTAACAGGTTCAGATGTGAAGACTACAGGCAAGCCCCTCCATATAATAGTTGGAACAGTTGAATCCCTTTCATAGACAACTTCTCCAGCTATTACTGTCTTAAGGGCCTGGATATCTTTAAGCTCATTTACAGGACATGTCATATAATCCCTATCTATTACTACAAAGTCTGCATATTTACCTGTTTCTATAGATCCAATGCTATCTTCCTCAAACTGAGCATAGGCTCCCCAAATAGTGTATGCACGTAGTACCTCTTCTTTAGTTAAGCATTCTTCAGCATACCATCCACCCTTGGGGAAATTATCCCTTGACATTCTGGCTACACCTGCAAACAGTCCATGGAATGGATTTGCAAGCTCAACTGCAGCATCTGTTCCGTTAGGTATGATAGAACCTGAGTCAATAAATTTCCTCCAGGCATAAGCTCCTTTAATTCTTTCAGGTCCTACTCTATCTTCAGCCATGTTGAGGTCAGATGTGGCATGGACGAATTGCATGGAAGGTAGAACGCCTAATTCAGCAAACCGAGCTATATCTTCTAATGCAACTATCTGGGAATGCTCTATTGCAAAGCGATGATCTTTTAAGCCTAATTCCTTAATTACTTTTTCATAGCCATCCAATACCTGACGATTAGCCGCATCACCGATGGCATGGGTATTGACTTGGAATCCAGCCATAGCTGCAGGTTTAACTAAATTATAGAACTCTTCATCTGTATATCTTGGATCTCCTATATGCCCCTCTCTATCAGAATAGGATTCGAGCATCCATGCGCTACGGGCTCCCAGTGATCCGTCTGCCATGAGCTTTATAGAGCGTACATTGAGACGATCTCCGAACAATCCTGTGCGCTCCCTTTCAGGCATTTTGTAAAACTCTTCCGCTGAATCAGAAGATGCCATCATATATATCCTGATGCTGAGTTCGTCATTTCCATAAAGATCACATAAACGTTTAAATGTATCCATGTCTGATCCAGCATCACGCACACTGGTAAGGCCTAAAGAAAGAAGATGGTCTTGCGCTAGTCTCAATTGATCTACCAATTGATTTTCCGTTGCAGAAGGCCTATGCTGAGTTATAAGCCCAGAAGCGGTGTCTGTAAATACACCTATGGCTTCTCCGACTTCGATTCCGGGATAATAGCCTTGGGCTTTATCCTGTTCTGTCTTGCGAATTATTTCTCCTCCAACCGGATTTGGAGTAACTCCATCTGCATCAATTCCTCCGATTTCCATAGCCAGCGAGTTAACCCAGGTGGCATGGCCACAAACTCTTGTCAATACTACCGGATTGTTCGGAGCAACAGCATCTAAATCTGCCTTTGAAGGAAAGATTGCGGGATCCCAAACTGCTTGATTCCAGCCACGCCCTATTATCCATTCACCGGGCTGGGCTCTTTTTGCAGCATCTGCTACAAGATTGAGAATCTCATCTTTTGGAAGCCAGAAAGCATCAATCTGTTGCATAAGAGCACCTACGCCCGGATAATGCAGGTGGGAATCAATAAGTCCAGGTAGAACTGTCGCTCCTCTAAGGTCAGTAACTTCGGTTTTTTTGCCTATGTACTCTATTGCTTTCTCATTATCTCCAACAAAGACGAATTTGCCATCTTTAATAACTATTGCTTCTGCGATTGAGAAATCTTCATCTACAGTATAAATGTTTCCGTTGAAGTAGACGGAATCTGCCTCTTTAGTTTCAGCAAAAGAGGTTGGACCCATACTGAGTAAAAATACAATTGCAATCACCCAACATAATATGGGTTTGTACTTCTTCCCCATCTTTAACCCTCCTTAAATAATGACTGCATTATCCTATGCTTAAAGTATATAGAGGCTCATCATATTTTTATGTCGAAATTCGGCTTCAGTGCATAAAAAAAACACATTTGCATGTGTTTTTTTGAATTAAGCTATTCAACTATTTTTTATTCATATCATAAAAAATCTTTAATCCCCTGAGCATCAGATTGGGGTCTGAAATAATCTTCCGCTTGCAATAG
>JAAYSU010000203.1 GCA_012523915.1 Clostridiales bacterium | reverse complement strand
TAATCACAAAGGCAAAATAAATTAATTTATCTCTTGACTTTTAATAGCTGGTCTTTTAGTACTTATATTCCACCATATTGCATTGTGCAATATATATATTAGCTTATTGCAATATTAATATTGCGTTTGAACTTTTTTCCAAAATATTATTGTTTTGTGATAAAATTTATAAAAATGGATTGAAAGGAGAAGGGGTATGCAGAAGGTACGAATTAAGTCGGGTGAGTTTGAGTTTATAGGAGTATTGCATGAAAAGGAAGCTCCAAAGACCTGTGAAGCTTTTAAAAAAATGCTTCCTTTAAGAAATAAGATGGTACATGTTCGCTGGAGCGGGGAAGGCATTTGGATTCCTTATGGAGATTTGGACCTAGGTATCAGTTATGAAAATCACACTTCCCATCCTGCCAAGGGAGAAATGTTGCTATATCCCGGCGGTATAAGTGAGATGGAAATAATATTGGCTTACGGAAGATGCTGTTTTGCCAGCCAGTTCGGTCAGCTTGCAGGCAATCATTTCTTGACTATAACAGAGGGGATTGAGAATTTAGAGGCCTTTGGGAAGAAGGTCTTGTGGGAAGGGGCACAGGAGATAGAAATAGATTTGTGCTAATGGAATAGTAAAGCATTGAATATAGAATAATAAGTAAAGATTGATTTGGGGGGGTAATGTTGTGATTGATAAATTGACTATACTCTGGACTTCGGGCGATGAAGATATTGCTATTAATATGGTATTTATGTATGTAATTAAGTCTAATACAAACAAATGGTGGAAAGAATGTAACTTGATAACTTGGGGGCCCTCTAACAAATTATTATTGCAGAGTAAAGAGCTACAAGATTTGTTAAGGGAAGCAATGGATTTAGGGGTTAAGGTTTTTGCATGTAGAAGGTGTGCTGAAAGATATGGAATTGTTGAACAGTTGGAGGATTTAAATATAGAGGTCATATATACGGGAGAGCCTTTTACCGAGTATTTGAAGGATGAGAGCTGTCGTGTGATAACTATTTAGTTTACAGAATACGGAGGGTATAATGCGTGAGTTCAAGCGCTTACCAAGACATATTGGTATAATTCCTGATGGAAACAGGAGATGGGCGAAAAATAAGGGTTTGAATGCTGAAGATGGCTATTTTCATGGTATAGAACCCGGACTAAGACTCTATAAGGAATGCGTGGATTTAGGTATTGAGGAAATTACCTTTTATGGCTTTACTCAGGACAATACCAAGCGGCCAGCAATCCAGACAAAAGCATTCAGAAAGGCCTGTATTGATTCTGTACTTGAGATAAAAAAATATGATGCTAACCTGTTAATTGTAGGGAATACTGATTCTCCGTTGTTTCCTTCTGAGTTGAAGCCCTATACTAAGAGAAGGTCCATAGGAGAGGGGCTAATAAAAGTTAACTTCCTAGTAAACTACGGATGGGATTGGGACTTAAGTCAATCTGTAAATAAGGGTTCGGGGAGTACAGGTTTTTATAAAAATATTGCCTCTTCGGATATTTCAAGAATCGACCTTATTATCAGATGGGGTGGAAGAAGAAGGTTAAGTGGATTTCTGCCAGTTCAATCAATTTATGCTGACTTTTATATAATAGACGAAATGTGGCCTGATTATTGGCCGGAGCACCTATATGAGGCCTTGGAATGGTACCAAGAGCAAGATATAACTTTAGGCGGATAGTATATTAAGCAAATCAGATAGATGGATTAAACTGTATTTGGCAAGATTGTACTTAGTAGCATCACCTATAGCTGCACAATCCATTCCTGCAGCATGTGCAGCCCTAACTCCCGATTCGGCGTCTTCGACAACAAGACAGTCTTTCGGAGGTATATTTAAGAAAGAGCTGGCTTTAAGGAAGACTTCCGGGTCTGGTTTTGAGCGCCTTATATCATTGCCGTCGACTACTGCATCAAAGGTTTTTTCTAGGCCTAGTTGATTTAATATTAATTTGGCATTCCTGCTTGAGGAAGCTATTGCTGTTTTAATATTAGCTTCTTTAATCTTCTTTATCGTTTCTAATACTATTGGGTCTATATCGAGAGGGGATAAACTTTTTAGCATATCTTTATAGAGCTCATTCTTTTTGCTTAAATAATAATTTTTTTGTTCTTGTGTAAGTGTTTTCTTATAGTTCCTAAGAATTATTTCAAGGCTTTCTTTTCTGCTTATGCCCCTAAGATTATTATTAATTTTCTCATCAAAATAGACACCAATCTCATCAGCGATTTCTTTCCAAGCTGAGTAATGATATCTATCAGTATGACAGATAACTCCATCTAAATCGAATATTACCGCTTTATAACCCATTCTATCTCCCCATTACATATTGATCCAGCCGTGGCGGTTTGCTTCCTGACTTATTACCAGCTTGTCCTTAAGAAGATATTCTACTCCATAGACATAAATAGGTTTCGGTGTACCACATTCCAATGTGAATATATTTTCACCCCTGTTTACGCTAACCCCTATTCTGCTATTTTCATACCTGATGTGAAAGCTGTATGAATTCCACTTTTCCGGTAGGATTGGTGAAAACCATATGCCGCTTTCCTTAAGACAAAAACCTCCGAAACCATATACTATGGACATGTAGCTTCCCGCCATATTTGCGGTATGGATACCGTCCCTTGTGTTATGGAAGAGGTCCTGCAAATCTAAGAGAGCAGATTTGCCGAAATACTCAAATGCCTTTTCATCCATTCCCAATCTTGCTGCCATGATGCTGAAAATGCATTTCGATAATGAAGAGTCATGGGTTGTTATCTTCTCATAGTAATTAAATGAGTTTAGCATTGTTTCTTCGGATTGGGCATCTTCAAGTATGAGGTATGCCATTATGGTATCTGCCTGTTTACATATCTGGTGGCGGTATATAAACAAGGGGTGGTATCTCATAAACATGGGTGAATCTTTTCTATAAACACTATCTAAGCTAAGCTTCTTTTTTTGCAGGAAAGAATCATCCTGGGGATTAATTTTTAGTTCAGGATCATAAGGTAAATACATACTGTCGGATGCTAGTTTGAATGCTGCAATTTCACTTTCTGTCAGCCCAATCTTATTTGTTACCTTTCTAAACTGCCCTGTTACCTTTAGTATCTCGTAGAAGATAACAGCCCACCTTAAATGGTATTGTGCGATTAAGTTGGTATAGTAGTTGTTGTTAACTATGCAGGTATATTCATCGGGACCAGTAATTCCGTTAATATGGAATTTTCCTTTGTGGTAATTGCCTACATCTAGCCAAAGTCTGGCTGTTTCAAATACTATTTCCGCTCCCTTTTCCTGGATGAAAGCTATATCCTTGGTTGCAAGATAATAAGCGATTATAGAATAGGCTATGTCGCCGTTTATGTGATACTGTGCTGATCCTGATGGATAATAGCCTGAGCATTCCCTGCCCATGATTGTACGCCAGGGATATAGAGCTCCCCTTTTATGGCCGAGTATTCTTGCGTGCTCCTTTGCCATGTCGAGAGTTTCGTAGCGGAATTCTATTAATTTTTTTGATATTGCAGGATTTGTGATCGTGAAGAAAGGTTGAGAGTACATTTCGGTATCCCAAAAGTAATGGCCTTCATAGCCCTCACCACTCAATCCCTTCGGTGAAATATTGCAGTATTGATCCTTTCCTACAGATTGAATAAGTTGATAGAGGTTATAGCGTAGGGCCATATTGATTTCGTCATCTCCATCGATTTCAACATAGCAATTCTCCCAATACTCTTTGAGATATTCTTCTTGCTTTGCATAGTATTCTTCTAAGGGTATTGATAAGGCATAGTCTATTTCAATTCCCGCTTGATCCCTGGCATTTGTACAGCGAATAGAGTCGCAGAAAACTACATATTTGATCAGAGTAATTTTCTCTCCCTTAACTGCTGGGGTTGTGAGCTGACATATTGCATTGTTGTTATCAATGAAAAATAGTCTGTCGGCCTCTTGAGAGAGCACATTTCTGACACAGGTGCATATCTGAATATCAGACTTTGATGTAGTAGAAGTAATAAAGGAAATACCGTTTTGTATTTCGCAGCTTAGGGGTATCATGTACTGGTGGTCATTGGCTGCAATTCGTGGATCATCGGGATTAACATAGTTTCTGACATTGGCATCGTGGTGTGATTCTAAAGTTATCATTTCTGAAAAATTTAAGGGGGTCAATTCGTATTCTATTGTAAAAAGTGTTAGTTGGTAAAAAGACGTCATGCGTTTTATGTTCAACTCCAGCTCTTTACCAGAGGGTGAGCGCCACTTTACATATCTTCCTGTTATCCCTTTTGCCGTATCAACCCAGCGCTTACTGGCAAGGACTGTACCTTCAAACATGCTAAAGCTTTCGTTTCCTATGTTCAATTTAATGGTTTGAGTATCTATTACATTTACTAATGTCTGCTTCTCTTTAATAAGTCCATATAATTGTTCAGCCCGTGAAATTTTGGTTAAGTCATAAACACCATTGATGTATTGACCTCGTACGCTCTCAAAACCATCTGGATACCCTTCTTCAAATACTGACCGTATACCTATATAGCCGTTGGCGTTGTGAAATAGAGTTTCGTTCAATAAAAGGCTTTCATTATCCAATTTTAAATCATTGATTTCATATACAGTTTGATTCTTTGCCATAATACATCTTCCTTAACTTCTATGATTACTATTCCCTAAAAAGCTTGTAGAATTGATCTCATTGATTCCCATGACTTCAGGTAATAATTGGCAGACGTATCACCTATTCCAATTTTTATTGAATAAGCGTCATCAGGCAGTACTGTAAACAGGTCTTCATCGGTAAAATCATCTCCTGCCCCCAAGATAAAATCATAATTCTCGTTTCTAAGGAATGTTAATGCTGCATAACCCTTGTTCACCCTGTTATCTTTTACTTCAATCACTTTGTTTCCCTCTTGTAATCCGATATTGGCTGAAGCTGTCATTGTTAACAAGACTTGTTTTAATTCATTTAATTTAGCTTTTGCGACGACAGGCTCGCACTGTCTGTAGTGGACTGCAAGGGAGTATTCTTTCTCTTCAATCAAGGAGCCGGGTAAACGGGTGACATAGAGATCTAATATGTTTCTAACGGATTCTTTCCACTCATTATCGATTGGAATTGTCATGAACCAATTTTTGTTTGGATGGCGTATCCAAAGTCCATGGGCGCCTATCAAATGAACATTTAAGTCTCCAAACCACCTATCCAAAATGTTTCTATCTCGGCCTGATACTATTACAACTGTGTTGTTGGGATCTTCTGTTAATTTCATTAAAATATCTTTGAGTTCCTGATCCGGTTTTGCTTGTTCTGGTATGCGTTTAAAACCGACAAGTGTGCCATCGTAATCAAGGAATAGGATTCTTTTTTTAGCATTTCTATATGCATCTTTTATTAAATTTTTATTTTGCTCAAGGTTTTTTGAAACATTGTTTGATAAATCAGAAGTTATATCTAAAAGACTGTTTATGAAATCATTTGCCCAGTAGTAGACGTTATAGCTTTTTAGCCTGTGGCATATTACGTTATTAATAACGGTCTTTTCTTCCAAAGACATCTCCAACGAATCTTTAATTGCGTCAGCAATTTCCTCTGAATCATTTGGATTGATGACAACAGCCTCGCCGAGTTCACTGGCAGCTCCTGCAGTTTCACTGATAACCAGCATTCCTTTATTGTCCAATCTGGATGCGAAATATTCTTTTGCAACTAGATTCATCCCATCCCTTAATGGAGTAACTAGCAGCACATCAGCATTTCTGTAAAAGGCAATTAAGCTTTCTTGTGAAAATGATTTGAAATAGTACCAGATTGGCATCCAGGTGATAGTTCCGTATTTACCATTAACTTCACTTATAAGTTCTGTGATTTCCCTTTTCAGTTGTTCATAAGTAGATACTTGAACCCTTGATGGTGCTACAATTTGATAGAGTTTAACCTTCCCCTGGTATTCCGGATACTTGGACAAAAACAGATCGAAAGCTTTAATTCGCTCAGGAATCCCTTTGGTATAATCAAGGCGGTCAATAGAAAGAATGATCCGGGCATCCTGCTTAATTTCTAATATTTCCTTTTCAGCTTTAGTGAAGTCTTCGCAGTCACTGTAACCTTTTGAAAAGCGCTCAAAGTCGATTCCCATTGGAAATGCGTCGACTAGCACATATCTGTCTTGATAGTTGATTTTGTTAAGATCATGATCGTAACCCAATAATCTTCGTACACTGCATAAAAAGTGCCTAACATAATCATAAGTATGAAAACCAATAAGATCTGAGCCCAATAGTCCGTGTAAGATCTCTTCCCTCCAGATGAGCAGTCTGAAGATCTCGTAAGAAGGAAAAGGAATATGCAAGAAAAAGCCAACTTTTGTGTTTGGGTATCTATCTTTTATCATCCTAGGGAGAAGCATCAGTTGATAATCATGAACCCAAACAAGGTCCCCATCTTCTATAAATTGAGATACAATGTCAAAGAATTTTCTGTTAACCTGTTTATATGCTTTCCATGTGTTAATATCGTATGAAACCTTATCAGGTGAATAGTGGAAAAGTGGCCAAATAGTCTTATTCGAAAATCCGTGGTAGAATTGTTCAATATCTTCCTCTGTTAAGAATACTGGAAGGCAACTATAATCATTTTTTAGTTTCTCTTCCATAATTGCCTTGTCCGAATCATTTATCTTGTCATCTGATATTCCCGGCCATCCAATCCAAATGCTGTCAGACTTCTTATGGTAACTATCAAGGCCTGTAGCAAGGCCACCTATGCTTTTAGTATAGTCAAGGGTTTCGTTTATTTTGCCAACAGTTACCGGCAATCGGTTTGAAACAAATATCATTTTACCCATCTTCATTCTCCTTTCGCAAATAGGTGCATATAAACAGGAATAAGAAGGGTACAACCTATTAAACATCCTATGCTTGGCAAAATGCAATTATACTTAAAGCTATGGACAAGTTTTATTAATAAGTCAATAAATACTAATTGTGTTAATATATACCCTAGTTGAAAGGTAGCTAAACCAAGCTAATAATTAAAGTGTTTTTGT
>JAAYSU010000202.1 GCA_012523915.1 Clostridiales bacterium | reverse complement strand
TGTTCTATTATGTTCTATATAGTCTGTATAAATACAAGATACACTATATAATAGCGTTTCTTAGAATTCAATACATTTTTTCATAAAAACTGTTTATTAGTACAAAATTAAGGTATAATATACGAAACAATAACCTAAAAGGAGGATATATAGTATGGCAGACAATACAATTTATTTAACTGAAGATACATTTGAAGATGAGGTGTTAAAGTCCCCAATCCCTGTATTAGTCGATTTTTACGCTGATTGGTGCGGACCCTGTAAGGCGCTGGGGCCTGTTATAGATTCTCTATCAGACAAGTACAAAGGAAAAGCTAAAATCTGCAAACTCAATATTGATCAACATAGAAACCTAGCTATAGCTTATAGAGTTATGAGTATACCAACCCTCTTTTTTATTAAAGACGGAGAAATTAAAGAACGCATTACAGGAGCCCTTCCTCAGCCAGCCATTGAAGAAAAGTTAGATGCTTTACTCTAAATATCGCTTATCTCACTAAAGAATAGGAGCATATTAATGTTTTCTTCTGACTTGCTCAATATGTCAACTTTACTTTTTGTTATATACGTTATTAGCTTTTTTATAGCTTGTGCTATAATTTTTATCGAAAGAAAAAATCCCTCTGCCACTCTTGCCTGGATTATGCTTTTATTCATGGTACCTGGCTTAGGGATTATTTTTTATATTCTATTTTCTCAAAATATCTCGAGAAGGCGTATATTTAGATTAACTAATTACGAACATTTGATTATTACCGAAGCTCTTGATGAACAAATGACCAGCATCAAAAGCAAAGAGTTTCGGTTTACTAATGATGCCGCTAAAAAATGGCAACACATGATTTTGATGCAACAAATGTATTCCAAAGCATTCTATACGCAGAATAATCACATTTCTATATTAACTGATGGTAACCATAAATTCGAAAGCCTGTTTAATGACCTTTTAAACGCAAAGTATTCAATAAATATCATGTACTTCATTATTAAAAACGATTCAATGGGACGTAAATTGATTGACATCTTAACTTTAAAAGCTAAAGAAGGAGTAGAGGTGCGCCTATTGATTGATGCAGTAGGAGGAAGGCAAATCACATTTAGACATCTAAGGAAATTTAAAAAAGCAGGAGGGAAGTATGCTTACTTCTTCTCACCTGTATTCAGGATTTTGAATTTAAGATTGAATTATCGTAATCATAGGAAAATGGTAATAATTGATGGTAAAATTGGATATTTAGGTGGTTTTAATGTTGCGGACGAATATGTAGGCAAAAGTAAAAAGTTCGGTTATTGGCGAGATACACATCTTAGATTGTTAGGCAGTTGTGTACAAGATCTCAATGCTCGATTTATCCTTGATTGGCGCTTCGCATCAAAAGAACAGCTTGTTCTTGCTAAGGCCTATTACAATAAAGTTATAGAAAGAGGAAACACTGGAATACAGATTGTCTCGTCAGGACCCGAATCCCAACGTACTGAAATCAAGCAAGGCTTTTTAAAAATGATCTCTTCAGCAAAGAAGAATATCTATATTCAAACACCATATTTCGTACCAGATGCAAGTATAATCGAATCGCTAAAAAATGCAATTTTTTCAGGTGTTGACGTTCGGATAATGATTCCAAACAAGCCTGACCACATGTTTGTATATTGGGCAACATATTCATATATTGGAATACTTTTAGAAGCAGGCGCAAAGGTATATATTTATGATAAGGGCTTCCTACACGCCAAGAATATTTGTGTTGATGGAGAAGTTGCATCAGTTGGTTCTGCAAATTTTGATATACGCAGTTTCCGTTTGAGTTTTGAAACTAACGCTTTTATTTATGATGAAGAAGAAGCCTTTAAGTTAGAATCTATATTCGAAACAGATATAACAAATTCAAGGGAATTAACCTTAGAAGATTACAACAATCGTTCTTTGATAATTAAGTTTAAAGAATCAATCTCCCGACTTCTATCTGATCTTTTATAAAATATAAGCGAGGGAATTATCAATTCCCTCACTATCAATCCTTATTTATCCGTAATCAATATTTTAGTTAAATCCATAGGATCTACAAACTTTCCATTTTTATAGACTCGCATATTACCCGATGAAATTTCATCTATCAGAATCACATTGCCATCGTTATCTATTCCGAATTCTAATTTGATGTCGTATAATTCAAGCCCTTTCTTCTTAAGCAAGTCACTAATTAAATCTGTAATTTTTCGGGTATTTGCTTTTATCTCTTCAAATTGATAACCAGTCATTATACCTAAGGCCTCTAACCCTTCCGCTGTAACCAAAGGATCTCCTCTTTCATCGTCTTTTAATGTGGCTTCTACGTAAGCATTTAAGTTTTCGCCTTCCTTCACATAGGCACCGTAGCGCCGAAGAAAACTTCCAGCCGCTTTATAACGGCAGATAATCTCCAAACCTCTTCCGAATGACTTAGCTGGCTTAACATCCATAGTTCCATTTTCTATATCAGCACTTATAAAGTGGGTATCAATTCCTGAATTATTCAACATTTCAAAGAACATAGTGCTTACCATTAGATTCGCTTTTCCTATACCTTCTATAGAAAAAGCTACTGTATTAGCCCCCGGATCAAAGACTCCGTTCTCACCTGTAACATCGTCCTTAAAAATCAAGCGGTAGTTGCCGTTGTCTAAGACATATACATCTTTTGTTTTGCCTTCATAAACTTTTTTCATCCTGTTCTCCTTCTAAAGCAAAATTTTCTAATCAATATTGTACCATAAAGAAATGCCATTGGCTCTTCTTTTATAATTTTTTCTATATTAGCTTCGGACTAATTGAGAAGTTTGATGGAATTGCTTAATAATCCCTTGCCACATCATCTCCGCCATATCTAAAGCATGACTTTCCAATTCGTCGGTTATCAGAATAACTGCATTATAACTTTCATTAATTAATGAATCAACCAATTCTTCCACTTGTTCCAGATGAATATAGAATGCCTTTTGCCAATCTTTTTTAGTCCAATAAGGATTGATATGGCTTAGGAATTTGGCAATTTCATCCGCATTTTTATACCAATCCATCTCAGCCTTTTTCGCATCTTGTATATTCCCAGCAATGTATTCTTTAATCATTTTAGCAGCAAATAGCAGATGCTCTGTAAGCAATCTTTCAAATTCCATCGCTGTTTTTCTATTATAGTATACACTGAAAATTCTTGCAAAATCCAATGGATTCCTAAGTAGTCGATTAACAACGGATTCTTCATAAGGAAGTCCCATTACAATACTAGTAATAGCAATTTTGGTCCAAAACGCATGTTGCTCCCAGAGATTATTCACCTCTAATATTAAATCCAATTCTGAACTTTTCATAGCTAAGTCCCCTTTCTCAAACCTTTGATAATTATATGTTTGCTTGGCTATTAAGGTTCACAAAACTACTTCAAGTTCTCGCAACTGTAAAAAATTTTAAAATAATTTTTCAAAAATGTATTGACAACACTCTTTAGTAATGCTATTATCCTTGCAATAAACCGTTGACGAGGGAGTAAAATTGTAAAATCGGTCTAACAGCGAGTTCGGAATGGTGGAAGCGAACAGATGCGAGTACAAATAAATGGTCCTCCGAGGGTGAAGCGAACGAATTTTATTCTAGTAGCGGAGACGCTTGAGCCGGCGTTATCGGGCTAAGGGTGTGATGGCACTCTGCAGAGTGGGTATGTAGATATAAATGCATGCCAAACAAGGTGGTACCGCAAGTTTGCACTTGTCCTTGTAACAGGATAAGTGTTTTTTTATTTTGTTCAACCATCGCAGAGTAGCCCTTTACTTAAAATTTATAAAGAAAGGTAAAAGGTGAGAAAAATGAAAAAGAAGTATGAAGTTGATTTTAACACTTACTTGAAGGAGTATCCCAATAGCGAGGGTTACTTTGGCGAATATGGTGGAGCCTATTTGCCCGAAGAATTAGTTCCAGCATTTGAAGAAATAACAGTAGCCTACAAAACTATCTGTCATTCAGCTCAATTTATTAACGAATTACGTCGTATACGCCGTGAATTCCAGGGAAGACCAACCCCTGTCTATCACTGTGAGCGCTTATCAAGATTACTTGGAACAACTCAAATATATCTCAAAAGAGAAGATTTAAATCATACTGGCGCCCATAAGTTGAACCACTGCATGGGAGAAGGCCTACTTGCTAAGTTCATGGGAAAGAAAAAACTTATTGCCGAAACCGGTGCAGGCCAACATGGAGTTGCCTTGGCGACAGCAGCAGCCTATTTCGGATTGGAATGTGACATTTACATGGGAGAAGTGGATATTGCAAAACAGGCACCAAATGTTGCAAGAATGAGAGTTCTAGGTGCTAACGTTATTCCGGTTAGCCATGGATTGAAAACATTAAAAGAAGCAGTTGACGCAGCTTTTGAGGCCTATTTAAAAGAGTATAAGGATGCAATTTACTGTATAGGTTCTGTAGTTGGACCCCACCCCTTCCCTTTGATGGTTCGTGACTTCCAAATGGTGGTAGGGATAGAAGCTAAAGAACAGTTCGTAGATATGACAGGTATACTGCCTGATGCTGTAATAGCATGCGTAGGTGGCGGTAGCAACGCCATGGGTATGTTCCCAGCATTCTTAAATGAACCAGTCGATATCTACGGTGTAGAACCTATGGGTAGAGGTCCTAATTTAGGAGACCATGCTGCTTCTATTACCTTCGGCGAAAAAGGTATTCTACACGGTTTTGAGAGCATCATGTTAAAGGATGACAAAGGCGATGCTGCTCCTGTATATTCGATAGCGAGTGGCTTAGACTATCCTTCTACTGGACCTGAGCATGCATTTTTGCATGATATTGGCAGAGTTCAGTATGCATCAGCTACTGACAAAGAAGCCGTTGAAGCATTCTTTAAGCTGTCACGATATGAGGGTATCATACCAGCATTAGAGAGCTCGCATGCAGTTGCTTTCGCAATGAAGCTTGCAAGAGAGAAAAAATATGGTTCTGTTTTAGTAAACCTTTCAGGTAGGGGTGACAAAGACTTAGACTATGTTATCGAAAATTATGGCTTTGGTGAAGAGTATAAATAAGTAAAATTTATTTAATGCATAAACAACACCTTCTAGGGAAAACTTTTTCCGAGGTGTTGTTTTATGTTTGGAATTATTATGAGTATAGTAGCAGGTGCTGCAATGAGTTTTCAGGGAGTTATAAATACCCGCCTAAGTGAAAAAATTGGTCTTTATGAATCAACTGTGTTTGGGCAAGCTACAGCCTTAGCAATAGCCCTTATAGCTATGTTTGCTTTAGGAAAAGGCAATATTACTGCTGTAACTCAAGTCAATAAAGTTTATTGGCTAGGAGGAGTCTTAGGTTTTATAATAGTAGTTACAGTTATGCTGGCTATCGGTAACCTATCTCCTGCCAAGGCAATCGCTATTATTTTAATATCCCAGCTATTTGTCGCCGCCATAATAGATGCATTTGGATGGCTTGGGACTGATAAGATGCCGTTTTACTGGACAAAATGGCTAGGTCTGGCACTAATGATTGCAGGTGTAATTGTATTCAAATGGGAAAGAGCCGGCTAATTATAATTCCTTGAAATATATCTCAGTATAGGTGAGCTTTCCATTTATCCGTTCGGATTTCATCAGGCTGATGCGAGATATATCCATCGTAATCGGTGATAAATTCTCATTAAACTCTATTTCATTAAAATTGCGCTGTAGAATAACCTCTCTTCCTAGGGTAAGATGAGGTTTATATTCTCTTTTTTCAATATCAAAGCCTAGATTGTATAGCTCACTAGATATTTGGTTATACAGATTATTCAATTTGTCAGACTTATCTATACCTAACCAATAAATATCCCCTCCCCTTCTTCTAAATTTGCCTAATCCTGATATTGTTATATTAAACGGGTCTACAGATACTTTATCCATTGCATTCTTTACAGCTTCCAAATTCATAGTCTCACCTATGAATACAACAGTTAAGTGAAGGTTTTCCCTTCTTGTAAAATTTCCCTTCTCTGCATATCCTTTTAACTGCTTTTGTATATCTAAGAGTGTATCTTTTACTTCTTCCTTGAAATTAATGGCTATGAATAATCTAATTTTAATCCCCTCCCTATGCAAATGTTACCAATAGATTAGCGGCTATAGTTTAATTATAATATTAATTAAGCTGAAAGTACGCAAGGAGAATAAGAATGAATAGAATTATATCAACATTATTAGTTGCAACTTTTACACTAGGCTTGTCAATATTAATGCTTAATTCTTTCCCATCAAATGATACTCCGGTTGTAAATGACTCACTTTATGCGACACGCCAGCTAGTTACTGAGAGTATATCAGAATTCCTAGAAGATGAGAACGATGTTGAATCAATCGAAGAAACTAATGTTAAAAATGAAACTAAAGAAGAAGAAGTTAATGTAAAAAAGAATACTGATCAACAAAATACTGTGTCAAGGGGTTCTGGCAGTAGGTTAGACAATAGTAAAAAACCACAAACAAGTGAAGCAAAGCAAAAGTACTCAGAAGCAGATCTAGACCTGCTTGCAAGGCTAATTACTGCTGAAGCACAATTAGAGCCTTACGAAGCCAAAGTTGCTGTAGGAGCAGTGGTAATGAACAGAGTAAAGAACAAGATCTTTCCTTCCACTATCAAAGGTGTAATATACCAGAATATCGATGGCTACCAACAGTTTACACCAGTAGCAAACGGTTGGATCAATAAGCCCGCAAGCTCGGAATCTATAAAAGCGGCCAAGGAAGCGCTTAACGGACGGGACCCCACTAAAGGTGCCCTATATTACTACGATAATACCTCTACAAGTGAATGGCTTCGTTCAAGACAGGTTTCAGTTACATTCGGTAACATGATATATGCTTATTAATTACTAATAATATTGACCTTCAAAGTAAGAAAGTGTAAAATTATCTTAAAATATATAAAAATAGGGGTAATGAAAGTGAAGCCATCAATTAACGATAAGTTAACCTTAATAGGTGTTGCATTGGAATTGGGAGCGAGTACAAAAGGTATAAGTCTTGGTCCTGCTGCAATGCGATATGCTGGCGTAGTTGAGCGATTAGAAAATATTGGCTATGAAGTAGAAGATAGGGGCGATATCATCGCACGCAAACAAACAACCCAGAGCTCCAGTACTACTACACTTAAAAATTTAGATGAAGTTGCTAGAGTTAATGAGATACTATGCGAAGAGGTCTCTATGGCTATGAGTAAAGGGCGCTTCCCTCTAACTCTAGGTGGTGACCACAGCTTAGCTATAGGCTCGATTGCAGGTGTACTACAGCACAAGGAAAATCCTGGGCTCATCTGGTTTGACGCACATGGAGACATAAACACTGAGGATACCTCTCCTTCAGGAAACATTCACGGTATGCCTGTGGCTGTTGCTCTAGGACTGGGTAATGAAAGGCTAGTATCAATCGGAGGAAAAGATAAAAAGCTAAAAACAGAAAATATTGTCTACGTAGGATGCCGCGATCTTGATCCAGGAGAACGTAAAGCTTTAAAAGAATTGAACATAGCAGTCTTTACAATGCATGAAATAGACAGGTACGGAATGACTGAAGTAATTGAGCAGGCGATAAAGATAGCAACAGTCGGAACCGACGGGATACATGTTAGTTTTGATATAGATACCATGGATCCTTTTTACGCAAGCGGCACAGGTACCCGAGTACCTGGAGGTCTAACTTATAGAGAAAGTCATTTGGCACTTGAGATGGTAGCTTTAACGGGTAAACTCATCAGCGCAGATTTCGTTGAAATCAATCCTCTCATTGACAATCAGAACCAAACTGCAAAAACAGCCGTTGCCCTTATCGGTTCATTGATGGGTGAATGGCTGATCTAAAATGCTTACACAAAAATAGCACCGACTAGGTGCTATTTTTTTATACTACTATTATTGCTACAATACAATGCAAATCATGTATTCCTTTCCCTCATCGGAAACTTTTTGTAGTGATCTTTGTACCTTAACACGAATATTTTCCGGCACATTAGCAAGCTTTGATTCCATTTGTTCTGTAACCATCTCATGGAGTGATTTACCAAATATATTGGTATTCCATATTTTGGAAGGATCGCTTTCAAATTCACTTATAAGATGTTCGATTAAATCCTCACTCTGACGCAGGCTGCCCACAACTGGCGCAATCTCAGTAGTTACATCGGTTTTAATTATGTGTAGGCTAGGAGCTTTAGCTTTTAATCTGATACCAAAATTGCTCCCCTGTTTAAATATTTCAGGTTCTTCTAAGGACATTTCTGCAAGGTCAGGCTGAACAATGCCATAGCCACTCTCTTCAACTTGATTTATTGCCATAGCTAGTTTATCGTAAGCTTTCTTTGCAATGGCTA
>JAAYSU010000201.1 GCA_012523915.1 Clostridiales bacterium | reverse complement strand
TTTGGGATTCCGAATATAATCTGTGCTGATGGACCGGCAGGACTAAATTTGACGCCACGTGTAGTGGAGCTTCCTGATGGGAAACTGAAAGTAATGGAAATGGATATATACGAAAAATTCAATTTTGGGGTATTTAAAGAGCGTATGCAAACTGAGATTGCAAAAGCAGAAGATGGCGTCGTACATTATCAGTATGCTACGGCATGGCCTGCAAGCATGTTGCTTGCGCAAACTTGGAATGTTGAATTGATGCAGGAGATAGGAGCTATGGTCGGGGAAGAGATGGAGGAATTTGGGGTAACAGTTTGGCTTGCTCCCGGTATGAATATTCACCGTAATCCTCTTTGTGGGCGCAATTTTGAGTATTATTCTGAGGATCCTTTTTTGTCTGGATGTATGGCAGCGGCAATAACAAACGGTGTTCAGTCACATAAAGGAAAGTTTACATGTTTGAAACATTTCTGTGCAAATAACTCAGAGCATGAAAGGACTCAATCTTCAAGCAATGTAACTGAAAGGGCATTACGGGAAATATATTTGAAAGCCTTTGAAGTAGCATTAAAGCGTTGTAATGCAGGGACCATAATGGCAAGCTACAATAAGGTCAACGGGGTATATACTCCCAATAACTACGATATTCTTGTAAAGGTGCTGCGCAACGAATGGGGATTTAAAGGGGTGGTTATGAGCGACTGGAATGCTGTATCAGCGGATACAGCTGATATATTAAAGGCCTGTGAAACACAATGCGATCTTGTTATGCCAGGAGAGCCAAAGCAATCGGCTGCTATTGTGGAAGGTGTAAAAAACGGCGTTATTAAACTGGATGACCTTAAACGTTGCACCAGCAGAGTATTAAAACTTATCAAGCAAAATACCATTATTACATTTTGAGGAGGGTTGAAAGGTGAAGAGAAAAAATTTCAAAAGGGTGAAGTTCTTCAAGCAAGGCAGTCAAAAGTTGAAGTGGTTGACCTGCCACATGGTACAATGCCATTTGCAGCGCGCATAATCCTATATCCAAGGCAATGCTTGATGCCTGTGACATATATGGTATGATTGTTGGTTGCTTTTCCACCATATATTGCGAAGAATTGGAAGATGGTAAAGGAACTACCATATCTAGTCGGTGACTTTATGTGGACAGTCTAGGATTACCTAGGTGAGGCTGGAATCGGTGCATGGACATATGATGGGAGTGGATTCTTTGTATGTTTTATATAAATTGGTGGGGGGAGTGGTATTGAGATGGAATTGAAGGATTTACGCATTGAATACAGGAATAATCCTATAGGCTTGGATTTAAAAAAGCCAAGATTTTCATGGAAAATAGTTTCAAATGAGAGGGATGTTATCCAGACTGCTTATAGGATTAAGGTATATAAGGGAGAAAGAGATATAGTTTGGGATACTGGCAGAAGAGAAAGCGATTCATCGATATTGGTTGAATATGAAGGGATGGATCTAGAAACCTGTACTATGTACAACGTTCATGTTGAAGCATGGGACAACAAAGGAAACTACGCTTCTATAGAAGGTTTTTTTGAAACTGGGTTGCTTGATGGAACAAATTTCAGTGCAGATTTTGTCAGTCATGACCTTTCACCGGAAGATACAGCCTGCCCTGTCTTTTTCAAAGAATTCCAATTGGAAGACAAACAGGTCAAAATGGCACGTATATACGCAACTGCTCTGGGAGTTTATGAGATAAAAATCAACGGTAAAAAAGTGGGGGATGCCTTTTTTGCGCCCGGGTGGACCAATTATAGAAAACGGCTTCAGTATCAGACTTATGTTGCTGATGGGATGCTTGATAGAAATAATAAAATCGAAATTACAGTTGGGAATGGATGGTATAAAGGAATATTGGGGTTTATGTGTACGCCCAACATCTATGGGGATAGAGTGGCAGTGCTGGCAGAGCTTCACATAACATATACGGATGGTTCAAAGCAGGTCATTAAAACTGATATGAGCTGGAAAGTGACCACGGGCAGTATAAGATATAGTGAGATTTATATGGGGGAGACGATTGATTCGTGTTTCAAAGATGATAAAGTGTACCATGTGAAAGCAATAGATTTTGATAAGAGACGTATAGTAGGTCAGGAAAACGAGCCTGTGCGTATAACAGAGAGGATACCTGCTAAAGAGTTTATTATCACTCCTAAAGGGGAGAAGGTACTAGACTTTGGGCAAAATTTGACCGGTTTTGTAGAGGTGAAGATAAAAGGGAAACCAGGGCAGAAGATTACCATTCGTCATGCTGAAGCATTGGATAAGCACGGCAATTTTTATACCGAAAATCTTAGAAAGGCAAAAGCAACCGATGTCTATATCTGCAACGGAGAAGAACAAACTTTTATACCGCATTTCACATTCCATGGTTTTCGCTATATAAGCGTGGAGGGGATCGAGGATGAGGCTATAAAGCTAGAGAATTTTACTGCATGTGTGCTGCATACTGACATGGAGTCTACTGGAACATTCATCTGTTCCAATGCTTTTGTAAACCGACTGCAAAGCAATATTCAGTGGAGTCAGAGAGGCAATTTTCTTGATATACCCACTGATTGCCCCCAGAGAGACGAAAGGCTTGGCTGGACGGGGGATGCACAAGTCTTTTCTTGGACTGCCGCATATAACTACAACGTAGCATTGTTTTTTACAAAGTGGCTACATGATTTAGCTTCAGAACAGACAGAAAAATTTGGTGTATCCCATGTAGTACCCAATATTTTGGGTGACCAGGAAGGTGCAGCTGGGTGGGGCGATGCAGC
>JAAYSU010000200.1 GCA_012523915.1 Clostridiales bacterium | reverse complement strand
CATGATCACGAAGTTTAATGTTGTCTTTTTTCAAACCTAAAGACAATAGCCAATCTACACAAAAATCTTTCCAATATGCAAACCATTCTAGATCAGTTCCAGGTTTACAGAAGAATTCCAACTCCATCTGTTCGAACTCCCTGGTACGGAAGATGAAGTTTCCTGGTGTAATCTCATTTCTAAAAGACTTTCCAATTTGTGCTATCCCAAAAGGGATTTTCTTTCTTGAAGTTCTTGCTACATTCCTAAAGTTAACAAAAATACCCTGAGCTGTTTCAGGCCTTAAAAAAATCTCAGATTGAGAATCTTCTGTAACACCTTGGAATGTTTTAAACATCAAATTGAATTGGCGAATAGGAGTAAAGTCTATTTTACCGCAATCAGGGCATGGAATATTTTCGTCTGCTATATAGCTTTCTAACTTTTTGTTCGACCAGCCATCAACAGCTACTTCCATTTCTCCTTTAGCAAGGATATAATCCTCTACCATTTTGTCAGCACGAAATCTCGACTTACAGTTTCTGCAGTCGATTAGAGGATCGGAAAAACCACCTACATGCCCTGATGCAACCCAGGTTTTGGGATTCATTAAAATCGCGGCATCTATACCAACATTATATTTTGATTCTTGAACAAATTTTTTCCACCATGCTTTTTTAACATTGTTCTTTAATTCAATGCCTATAGGACCGTAGTCCCATGTATTGGCAAGCCCACCATAAATCTCTGATCCGGGATAAATGAAACCCCTAGATTTAGCTAATGCTACAATGATATCCAATGTAAGTTCTTTGCTCATATTATCTTTTGTCAACTCCATTTTCTTGTTTTATTGCTAATTATCTTCTTCATCAGAATTGTTACAACTGCAACCTTCACAGCCACATTTTTCTTCGTCCGCTTTTTTGGTTGCCTTACTTATTGCCTCATTTGCTTTTGCCTTTACACTAGTTATTACTTCTGAACCCTTTTCCTTGACTTCATCTGCAATTACAGCGCTTTTATCAATAACCTCTTCAAAGGTCTCACTGGCAATATCCGTTATCTCAATGATATCACCGTTATCTTTTACCAATTCAATCTGGCACTTAGTTCCGAAAACAGCAATAAGACCGGCAATGGCAGCCCAAGGTGCTAAAATAGTTCCTATAATGCTTACGTTAACCGGTAGATTTAACATGATTTCTTCGTCTTTTTTAACAATAATTTTAGATACGTTGCCTTTTTTAATATACTCTTTAATCTTTTCAACAACATGTGAACCTTGTTCGCCAAATTTGTGTCTCGTTTTAATATCGATAGACTCCTCAATACCTATAATGGCATCAACTACATTGCCATCAGCTGCTTCTAAAGCTTCTTTAGCTTCTTTATAGCTTACACCAGTCCTATCTTTTACGAGTTCAATCTTTTCCAATGTAATTTCCATTCATCACACCACCTTTTCAATTTTATTATGACTTATAAATTAGTTCATAAACTCCTCGCTCTTTAAATCGTCTACTTCCAGATGATAAACTATATATTCTTTCAAAACCTTTCTTACTTCTTGTAAAATATTGTCATCTAGTGCTAGACGAATAAAACTGCTAAGAGGCTGTTCCAGCAAATACCTTAATACTTCTACTATACCAAAGTCAATTGTATAAAGCAATAATTCCTTAGCCTTAGAACCTTCTCCACATTGTTCACATACTACCCCTCCTTCTGCAACACTAAAATACTTTATTTGTTCTTTTTCGTTGCATAACACGCAGGCATCAAGTCGAGGAAAGCTACCATTATATGCTAGAGCCTTTACCTGATATGCTATGACAAGGGTATCAAATTTTTTCTTCCTTTTTTCCAGCAGATCGAGAAAGTCTGTCAGCAATCTAAAAAGCTTTGGGTCAGGAGCCTCCTCTGGCAGTAACTTTTCAGTGAACTCCAATACATAAGATGCACTCATAAACTTATCTACATCTTCGCCTATTTGGTAGTTGCTCGATATTACTTCCGCTCCGTTTACATGGTAGTACTTTCCCGTTTTATTTATTCTATATTTCCCATAAACAAAAGGTCTGAGTGCAAGAGTAGCTTTATTTTTGCTGTTTTCCTTTAGAGAGGTACCTGCACTTATCTTCCCAAATCTTTTGGTGAAAATCACAAGCATTTTTCTTCCGCCTGCTATCTTTATCTGCTTTAGAATTATCCCCTCTGTCTCTGCGTACATAAAGCACCCTTATTCCTTATTGTATCCAAATATGGATATGGCAGACTGACTGTCACGCCAATTCTCCTTAACTTTAACCCATAACTCTAAAAATACCTTGGTACCTAGTATAGCTTCAATTTCTAACCTGGCGCTTTTACCAATTCCTTTAAGCTTCTTACCTTCTTTTCCAATAATTATTCCTTTATGTGATTTCCTCTCGCAGTAAATGACGGCACCTATCCTTGTAATCCTATCCTCTTCTACAAAGCTCTCAATTTCTACAGCTACCCCATGGGGGACTTCTTCTTCAAGGTAGAGCAATACCTTCTCCCTTATAATTTCACTTACAAGAAATCTCTCAGGATGGTCAGTTATCATGTCTTCGGGAAAATACATCGGTCCCTCATCGATTAATTCCATTATTTTCGGAAGCACCCTGTCGACATTTTTGCCTTGTAAAGCGGAAATGCCAAATATCTCTGTAAAAATGCCTGTAGACGCATATTCTTCATAAGCCTGCTTGAACTCATCTGGAGATAATTTATCAATCTTGTTAATCAGCAAAATTTTAGGGGTGTCCACTTCTTTCATGAGATCTAAAATATAATGATTGCCGGTACGTCTGGAAAGTAAGTCATCAACGATGAATAGGATTACATCAACTTCCTTAAGAGTTTTAATGGCCATTTGTGACATGTAACTACCAAGTTTATTCTTTGGCTTATGAATCCCCGGAGTATCTATAAAAATTAGCTGACAGTCATCCTCATCTCCATTTATCCTGGTATAGATACCTCGGATATTGTTTCTTGTGGTTTGAGGCTTGTCTGTACTGATTGCAATCTTCTCACCTAAAATAGTGTTTAGTAATGTTGATTTTCCTACATTAGGTCTCCCAATTATCCCTATAAAACCTGACTTCATTGTAGCTCCTTCTTTATTATTTTAATCTAAAACCTTTAGGCAGCAGTTCTTCTATTGTATGAACATTGAGATTATCTGAATCTTCTCCCGTTATTATTCTAATATCATCCCCGAATTCATACATAAACTGCCTGCAAATACCACAAGGATATGCTTCACCACTACTGCTAGCAATAGCTATGGCAGCAAAATCCTTTTCACCGTCTGATACTGCAGAAAGAATCGCTGATCTTTCCGCGCAGATTGTAGCACCATAAGAGGAATTTTCAACATTGACTCCTGTATAAACTTTTCCCGACTTGGTCAATACTGCCGCACCTACCTTAAAATTTGAATAAGGTGCATACGCATTATCTAATACACTTTGAGCTTTTAGGAATAAAGCTTTATCATCCATCTTTAATCCCTCCCCAGTCCTACTTGCTGCATTACATTTTCTTCCCTATCTCGCATGTCGCTTTTTTCTGCATCGTTAGTGTGATCATATCCCATAAGATGAAACAAGCTATGAACGAATAGATAGACAAGTTCCCTTTCTGGCGAATGCCCAAACTCATCGGCCTGTAATAGAGCTTGTTCCGTGCATATGACAACATCTCCTAAACAAATTATTCCATCTTCATTGGCATCTTTAATCTTGTCATACTGAGGGAAGGATAATACGTCCGTAACAGAATCGACACCTCTGTAGATTCCATTTAGTTCTCTAATCTCTTCACTGCTGACAAAGGTAACAGATACTGTAACCCTATTATGATCTATACCCTCTTCTTTAAGACATGTTTCAGCCGCCTCATACATTTTTTCAATAATATTATTACTCGGCATTCTCTCTTCGCTAAACAGAATCTCCATTGAATATCCTTTCTTACCCTAATCTACATCATCCGGATTATCTTTAGTGTATCTATCATAAGCATTGACAATACGCTTAACAAGCTGATGTCTTACGACATCCGAATCTTTGAAATAACAGAAGTCTATTCCCTCAATACCCTTTAGAACGTGGATTGCATCAAGAAGGCCTGACTTTTTACCCTTGGGTAAATCTATCTGAGTTATATCTCCTGTTACAACTGCTTGTGATCCAAACCCTAACCTGGTGAGAAACATCTTCATCTGTTCTCTTGTCGTATTCTGTGCTTCATCCAAGATTATAAAAGAGTTGTCCAAAGTTCTTCCTCTCATATAAGCAAGAGGAACAATTTCTATCAATTCCCGTTCTTTTAAACGCAATGTACTCTCTCTGCCTAGAATATTATATAGAGCATCATATAAAGGCCTTAAGTAGGGATCTACCTTTTCCTGCAGGTCACCCGGGAGAAATCCCAGCCTTTCCCCTGCTTCTACTGCAGGCCTGGTTAATATAATTCTATCTACATCTTTCTTTTTATAAGCATTTATTGCTAAGGCTACAGCAATAAATGTTTTTCCTGTGCCCGCAGGTCCAACACCAAAGACTACATCATGTTTTCTAATGCTATTTACATAATACTTTTGCCCTAGGGTCTTTGGTAAAACGGGCTTACCAATATGTGTGTAGCAAATAACATCGTTATTTAACTTGCTGTCATTATATGATAAACCCTTTTCTTTTAAACTGATTATATAGTTAACTTTCTGAATATCTAATTTCTCTCCACGACCTATTACACTTAATAGTTCTTCAATTACCTCTCCAGCCTTGATTGAATCTCTCCCATTCAAAATTAATTCATCTTCTCTTTGTGTAATGTCCACATCAAAATTGTCATGGATTATCTTTAAGTTTACATCTAAATTCCCAAATAATTCGTTACTAACTTGCTCTTCCTCAATTTTTATTCGTTTTTCATCAATCTGTAGTTTCTCCAAGCTCACTTTGTCCTTCCTCCGACTCTATAGCCGGTGTAAATATTATTTTTTTCCCTATTTCCTCAAGTGCTTCGACCATTATGACTACTTCTATTATATTTTCTTCTTCTGAAAACTTCAAACTATTATTTAATATTTGGGCAGATTCTGGGATATTTTCTTTAATTGCTTCCCTTAACTGTTGTTTTGCCCTTTTTTCTATATCTTTATAATCTTTTGTTTCTTTCCTAAGCTTTACTTCCTTCTGTTTATTTGTCGCAAATTCCATTGGAAATGGTCTTATGGAATTAATTAACACTCTTTCTTCGTATATTGTTGAATCAAAAGGTCTAAAGATATTTGCACTGTTAAAAGTAAAATCCCCGATTCTAAACGAAAAGCCAGGCATTTCTCTTCCAGTCAAATCTTTGTGAAGCTCTTCCTTCTCTTGATAATATACGAATCTGTATATTGTTTTAGCGAAAACCTCCCCATCTGAATGAACAAATCTTAGCTCCGGATTCTCAGGATCCTGGGTATAAGTTTTATCTTCAATAGGTATTATGCCAGTAATAAGCAAATCTCCTTCCTTGACAAAATCACCTTTTTCAACGACCTCTTTACCTTCCCTTGCTATTGTTTTTTCTATATATCCTTCTTTTACTGCAACAATATGACATGGTTGTTCTTTATCGATAATAGGAATAGGTTTTGTGCCTTCAACGATTGTAACTTCAGCTAAATTCCCCTTTAAATCTATTCCAATCCAGCTTAAGTCATCGAATTGTTTATACATTTCGATTTCTACTTTATCAAAATCAATCGATTTGCTGCAGCCTTCGTAGAGACCTGCAACGGTAAGTTTTTCACGTATTTCTCGCTCTGTATAACTCTTATACCCATAAATTCTTATTTCAGATATAAATAAACTTTGAAAATATATTAAGAAGATAAAAAGTGCTACCCCAATAAGAGCAATCTTATTGCTAAGAGCACGATATAAAAGTGGTTTTAGGCCCTTTTCAGATAATACGGTGACCCTATATCGATTTCCCTTTATTCTCATAAACTTTTTCAAGTCTTTTGCTTCTATTTTTAAAGTCATCTCCAAATTCCCATAAATCCGGATATTCCAAAGGGCAACCCCTTCTTTGAGACATAAAGAAAGAAGCTTCTGAGGGTCAAAACCTTCTACTCGAACAGTAATATAATGCATCTATTCCTACTCCCTTGAACCGAAGAATTCAATATTGTCTATATCGCCGCTTATAAACATCCTCTCCTCGGATAACTGTCTTACGATCAGATCTCTGCCACTAACTGAAATATATTTGCGCCCACAACTGACAACAACATTATTACCGCTAATCAAGACAATCTTTTTAACATTGTCTAAAATACCAGTCTTACCGCCTACCAATATTCTTGGCATATTAATGCTAAAATCATATATAAGTTCATCTTTTATGAACATCTTTTAATCTAACCCTCCTACCTTTTTACACTTTATGTTTCTATATAAAAAAAAAGACCCAAAGAAAAAACCCGGTTTAATTACCGGGCTATAAACTCATTTATTTTTTTATTGTAATACACTTTCAACGACTTTTTTCACTATACTACCATCGGCTTGACCTTTTACCTTAGGCATTACGGCACCCATTAGTTTGCCCATATTTTGTTTCCCGCCTTCGATACCTAGTTCATTAGCCGTTTGCTTAACAATATTAAGTATTTGTTCCTCCGAAAGCTGTTTAGGCAGATAGTCCAATAAAATATTTATTTCCTCGTTATAGACTTCATATAAATCCGTTCGTCCTGCTTCCTCAAAACTAGAGAGGGCATCTTTTCTCATCTTTACTTGCTTGCTTAGGATATTTATTACACCCTGATCATCAAGCTCGACTTTATTGTCTATCTCATATTGCTTTATTGCAGCTCGTGCAAAACTTATTGTTTCTTTCTTTATTTTGTCTTTGGCCTTCATGGCCTCTTTCAAGTCGTTTGCTAGTCTATATTTCAAAGACATTAGCAACACCTCTTAATTAATATTTCTTAGCTTTTTTTCTCGCAGCTTCAGATTTTTTCTTCCTCTTAACACTAGGTTTTTCGTAATGTTCTCTTTTTCTAAGCTCTGACATTACTCCATCCCTTGCGCAAGAGCGTTTAAATCTTTTAAGTGCGCTTTCAAGGTTTTCACCTTCTCTTACAACCACTTGTGTCATTATTCGTTTCCCTCCCTCCGTACTTTGGACTTTTGATGCACTATTACCAATGATAGTAATATGAACGGTCAAGTCTATAACGAATTACATTATACACACAGTAATTAAAATAATCAAGGCGTATTTTATTAAATCAAAGTGTTTAAATGATAGTTGAACTGACAAAAATCAACCTGGAGGCCACTTCATCTGTCTCTTTCCGAGTAGATGAAAATGTATATGATTTACAGTCTGAAGACCGTCTTTGCCACAATTACATACTAGACGATAACCATTGTCTAATTCCAATTCTTTAGCAATATCTTTGACCTTAGTCATCAACCATCCCAAAATTTCAGCATCATCAGAACTTACCTGGTCCAGAGATGATATATGTTTCTTAGGTATGATCAAAACATGTACAGGTGCTTGCGGTTGTAAATCGTGGAAAGCTAAAATTTTATCATCTTCATATACAATATTTGAAGATGCTTCTTTCTCCACTATTTTACAAAATATGCAATCCATTTTTCTCACTCCTAAATAATTTATTCCTGTCCATCTATAATACACCCAATGCGCTTATCTCGCAATCCCCTTTTAATAGCCTGACTTGGACAAGCATTGATACAATCTCCGCAGCGAATGCATTCCATACTGTTTGGAGTATCATAAACAGAAATACCAAGTCTGCAAATCTTCGCACAGCTTTGACATCCAGTGCACTTACTATTATCTATAGTATAACGGTAAAAGGCAAAGGGGTTGAATAAGCCGTAAATAGCTCCTAATGGACAAATATACCTACAAAAAGGCCTATATATTATAATTGACAGAATTATAATTAGAATTAATACAATACTCTTCCAAGCGAATAAATAGCCTAAAGCATTTCTTATACCTTCGCTCACAATTGCCAAAGGCCATCCTGCCATCAAAGTCCCTGCAGGACATATCCACTTGCAAAATCCCGTCTGCCCCTGACCTATTAAATCTAAAACAAATAGAGGAAATATAATTACAAAAATAATTAATATCAGATATTTTATAAGTTTTAGAAGGCTATCAGCCTTTACCACCTTAACCTTCTTTATGAATGGTATTTTGTAAAGAAGGTCTTGAAATAGGCCGAAAGGACAAAGCCAACCACAAACAAATCGACCGAATATTGCACCAATTGCAAAGAGAAATCCTGTAACATAAAATGTGAAGCCAATATCTCTACTTGCAAGCATAGATTGTAAGGATCCTAAAGGACAAGAACCCAAGGCCCCCGGACAGGAGTAACAGGAAAGTCCGGGCACACATAAATACTTTGATTTCCCAGTATAAATAATTCCATTCAAATAGCCTTTTATGTATCCGTTAGTAATAGCAGAAAAACCTAATTGAACTATAAAACGATTCTTTATTCTATCAACCAATACCTATACACTCCAAGCATACCCTAATAGCCTTGCTAAATACTAAAAAAGCTTCACCACGGGAAATTCCAATTGCTATGAAAACAATCCCTATAAATAACAAAGTAAAAGGTATTAACGCATTGATTCTATAATTTCTATCCATTCATCCTTACTCCTACTTCCAATATATGCTTCACCTACAATATTTCCATCACTATCTACAAATACAGTGTGAGGAATATATTGCACTTCCGAAAGGAAACTTGCGGCGAGGTTGTTCGAATAAAGGAGATGATGATAACTAGCTCCTGTTTCTTCAACGATATCCTGAGCCTTTTTAAGCATATCATAATCTACCGTACCGTCACCCTTTTGCACGTCAACTACAATGCCTACTATATTAACTCCTAGATGTTCATACTCCCTGTAGATCTCTCCTAAATCGGGCATTTCATTAATACAGGGGCTACAAAATGTACCCCAAACGTTTATCATCGTAAGATCATAGCTACTAAAAACCTTTTGATCAATTTCATTGCCATATACATCTAAGGTGGCGAAATTATCAAGTCCCGGACTAGTTTCCGTTTCAACAGGAAAATTGTATTCAACTATCTCAATTTCATTGCCCTCATGACCCCCATCTGGCGGGCCACCACATCCAACTAGCAATACTAAAAGTAAAAAAGCTATTAATATTCTTTTCATACTGACCCCAATACCCCTTCTTTATATTTTTCCATAAAACTAACAACAGCAAACTGGTTTAATAGTTCATTCGCTAAATCTTCTTTTACTTTGCAGTAGACTTTGATATAGTTGTCTGAAAAGCCACTAATTAATCCTGTGGCTTCATCATATTCCTCAAACAGGACCTTCCTTTTTTCGCCCAGGTTTGTTTTTATCATTTTTTCCGATGTTATTTCAGCTACTCTTATGAGTTCTGCACTCCTTCTTTTTTTTATATCTGAAGGAATCTGATCCTTCATCTCAGCAGCTTTAGTACCTTGGCGTTTTGAATATTGAAATACATGTACCTTGTTAAACCCTGATTCTTCTACTATTTTAATGCTTGCTTGAAAGTCTTCTTCAGTCTCACCAGGAAATCCAACTATGATGTCTGTGGTTATCCCGTAACATTTATCGTGGTCTCTTAGTACTTTGATAATCTCCTTGTAGCCTTTGCTATCATAGTTTCGGTTCATTTTTTTAAGTATTCTATCGCTTCCACTCTGTAAAGAAAGATGTAAATGTGGGCAGAGCTTTTCATATTGCAAAAGCTTACTTACATAGGAAGCATTGATAACTGTAGGTTCTAAAGACCCTAAACGTATTCTAAAATCAGCGGGAATCCCATTCAAATCTTTGATGATATCTTCTATACCCAAATGCTTATCTTCAATACCATAGAGGGCAGTATTTATCCCCGTTATGACTAATTCTCTAAAGCCCTTGGAGATTAAATGATTAGCTTCTTTTAATATATCCTCTTTTGATCTGCTTCTAACATTTCCTCTAGCATATGGGATAATACAATATGAGCAAAACTGATTGCATCCTTCCTGAACCTTAATGTAGGCCCTTGTCCTCGAATCCATCGAAGTAATACTTCCAGATTCATCATATATGTTAAGCTCATCATAATCTAATACATTGGTTATTTGTCTATTTTGTTTGATATAATCTTCAATATAATCAGGTAAGTTGTTCTTTTCATTAGTACCAACAACAATATTTACACCCTCTATAGAACTGGCCTCATCAGGATTTACCTGAGCGTAACAACCTATTACCGCCGTTATACTGTCTGGATTAATCTTTTTCATTCTCCTAATATACTGTCTTGACTTGCGGTCTGCTAAGGCAGTAACGGTACAAGTATTTACAACATAAATATCTGCATACTCATCTTCCTCAACAAGCTCGTATCCTCTTTTTAAAAATTTTTCTTTTAATGCCTGAGTCTCATATTGATTAACCTTGCAACCAAGGGTATAGAAAGCTATCTTCATAACATCTTCCAATCTATAATTCATATTGATACATTATCATGGCAAGTGCCGCAGGTCCCGCAGTTTCTGTACGCAGGATTGTCCTACCAAGGGACACCGCTTTTCCACCACGCTCAACAACATTACATACTTCACTTTCGGAAAACCCTCCTTCAGGACCTATTATCAATGCTACAGTATTAGGCTTGTCCCTAAGCAAAACATCTTTTATGGTAGTTTTCTCTTCATCTTCATAGGGTATTAGCACTAAGTCATAATTATCTAGAAGGTCAAGCATCTCTTTAAATGTAATATTATTATGTACTTTGGGGACAATGCCACGTTTACACTGTTTAACAGCCTCTGATGCAATTTTTCTCCAGCGCTCTATCTTCTTATTGAATTTTTCATTTTCTATTACAATAGTTCGGTCAGAAAACACCGGCCTTATATCATATATACCCAATTCTACTGTTTTTTGAATTATTTCTTCCATCTTAGAGCCCTTCGGTATGCTTTGAAATAGGCTGACCTTTAGCTTAGGCTCTCTTGCAAACCTCTGCTTATCCAAAATCTTTGCTTCAACAATGGATGAATCAATAGATAAAATCTCAGCGATATATTCAAATTCATTGCTATCTGATATCTCTATCTTATCACCCACACGAAGGCGTAAAACTTTGGAGATATGCTTTATATCTTCTCTATCCTTTATCTCTATAGTACTTTCCTTGACAGCACTCTTATCTACAAAAAACCTATTCATTTTCATTCCTTAAACAAGCAGCAATTGCGCACCATTCATCTTCTCTTAATACTTCTAATACCTTAAAACCGTTTTCTTCTATTGAAGATCTTACATAGTCTTCTTTTTCAATTAATATTCCAGATGAGATAAATATACCGTTATTATTAAGATT
>JAAYSU010000019.1 GCA_012523915.1 Clostridiales bacterium | reverse complement strand
TTCCATTTCCATAATAGGCCATATTACTAAGAATAAATTCTTAGATGAGCTCGGAGACAGCATTGTAGATTCTACAATTCTAACCGGCCAGATTGCCGGCCAGGTTGCAAGTGGTACAACCGATATCGTTGTGGGGAAATTAAAGCATAAACCTAAATATATACAAGACGGAAAAAACGATCTAAAAGATGCAGGCTACCAAATAGTTAATAACTATGTTACAAATATTAAGCTTATTTATGATAACAGCGGAGAAATAGTAAAAGGTATACATCAAAAAGACGGTAAAAGAATATGGAATGGTGCAAAGACTTTAGGCAAAATTGTTGCTATCGGAACCATCACCGTGGGCGCTATAAAAGTGAACCCAAGCGATGATGGATACGATAACAAGAAACAAGATTAAAGGATTCCCGTAGCATTATCAAGTTTTACTACATTAAACATCGAATATAATACTTCCCAGTTTTCAGGGAAATAGCTCATTAAGTTCCAGTAACTAACTCCGGCCAATCCATATTCTGCTACAAGGTTAAGCTTTGCCCTTATGCTCGCTTCATTTTCAAACCAAACCTCATGTTCTCTGCCTTGGGCATCAAAATAATTGTAGTAAGGTGCTTGTGCTACCTCATCAAATTGAACTACGGCTCCTACTTGTTGTGCACGTAAAGCAGCTTCTTCTATAGTTAACCTTTCAGCCTCCGACACACCTTGGACAAAGGGTAGTGTCCAATCATAGCCATAGTTTGGTATCCCCATAAGAATCTTTGATGGATCTATCTCCGTAATACCATAATCAAGTACCCTTCTTACCTGATCAACCGGAGCGACTGCCATCGGCGGACCAAACCGATAGCCCCATTCATATGTCATCAATAATACTAAATTTGCTGCCTGACCCATTAGTCCATAATCGTGGCTTTCATAGAGCAATCCAGGTTGCTCTGCATATGTTTTGGGAGCAAGTGCTACAGCTACTATATAACCTTCGGGGTTTAATCTCTGTCTAGTTTGATCTACAAAGGATGCATATGCCTCCCTATCTTCGGCATATAGAAATTCGAAATCAAAATCTACTCCCCCCAAATTCTTTGCTCTGATGGTATTAAGAATATTCTCGATTAAACGTTCTCTGGCCTCTGGATTATTTAACATATCACTAGCTATCTGGCTATCAAAATTTCCTTCTGCATCCATAGCTGCTAATACCATCAAAGGTACTACTCCATTCTGCCTTGCAGCTTCAATTAGGGATTCATCATCTATAGGTATTAGGTCACCTTCCGAAGTAATGCCATATGTAAATATGGACAATAATGAAAGGTGCGGTAAAGTAGCAGCCAAAACATCTTGGTTAACAAAAGGATACATATATCCATTGACTAATATATCCAAAAAAATCACTCCTTTCCTTGCAATATATGCAAAGCAAGCAAATTGTAGCCATATATTTGCTACTTTTGCTATAGAAAGGAGTTAAATGTTTAGTATTTATAATATTTGTCAAAAAGATTGCTTAATTTTTTTAAAGCCCTATGATGCCAACTCACTACTGTGTTGTAATTGGTATTAAAGATTTCTGCTACTTCTTTTAAAGAAATATCGTAATAGTAGTGCATTATTATAATTAGGATATATTCTTCGCGTAGATTGCTTATTACTAAGAGTATCTGTCTTCTATCCTCTTTTTCTATTATTTTTTTGATAACATCTTCATCCTTCATTGGGATAATGTTGTCATTTAGCTGTACTGTTTCTAGGTCTATTTTATTATCACGGTAGTATGCCATAAGCTTGTTCTTAGCTATGGTTTTTAAGCCATATTTTATACTGCTATATTTGCGAATAGTATCAAGTTTCTTCCAAGCTGTTTCCATAGTTTCTTGGACTATGTCAGCCGCAAGAATTCTATCGTTAGTAATTGTTGTTATAAAATTAAGTAAGTAATTATAAAAAGAAGTAACCTCTTGCTCAAAAAATATTTTATCTTTTTTAATTTTCATTTTCTTCCTTTAACTAAAACAATGTTATTTGGTTTGATTCCGGAAGTCCATTTAGAACCCCGGCATTCTTTAAAGCCTCTATTGCGGTTTTATTCAATTTAGCTCTATTTCTTATATCATCAATAGATAGAAAAGGTCCTTTTTCTCTTTCTTCTGCTAAATTATTTGCAGCATTTTCACCTATGCCATTTAGAGCTAAAAATGGTATCAATATCTTACCATTTACAATTTTAAACTTAGTTGCATCTGATTCAACAAGATCCGTTCCTATAAACTCATATCCCCTTGCATACATCTCATATGCAACTTCAAGTACAGTTAATTCATCCTCTTCTTTCTTAGTGGCAGTCTTACCTTTATTCTCTATCTCCTCCAATCTTTTTACAATTGAATTAATTCCTTTTGAAATCACTTCCTCATTGAAATCTGCAATCTTCATGCTAAAAAAGGTAGCATAAAATGCAAGAGGATAATAAACTTTGTAATAAGCGATTCGATATGACATCATAACATATGCTACAGCATGTGCCTTGGGGAACATATATTGAATTCGCCTGCAAGATTCTATATACCATTCAGGTACCCCATTATCCAGCATAATTTGGGTTTCCTCATCGGTAACGCCCTTGCCCTTCCTAACATTTTCCATGATTTTAAAAGCAACTCTTGATGGCACTCCCTTTGCAATTAGGTAATTCATGATATCATCCCTTGTTGAAATTGCATCCTTAATTGTTGCAGTTCCATTTCTTATGAATTCCTGAGCATTATTTATCCAAACATCAGTACCATGTGAAAAACCAGATATTCTAATCAAATCAGAAAACCTGGTAGGCTTTATGTCGTCAAGCATTTGACGCACAAACTTGGTCCCGAATTCAGGAACACCAAAAGTACCATGACTATATCTATAATCTTCTAGTTTAATATCAAGTGTATCTATTCCGTTAAAAATACCGTTTACTTTCTCATCCCTAAGGGGAACTGTTAAAGGATCTATCCCCGTCATATCCTGTAACATGCGGATCATAGAAGGAACATCATGGCCTAAAATATCTAGTTTAAGTAAATTTTCATCTATTGAATGGTAGTCAAAATGTGTAGTTATTATATCCGTGCTAGCATCATTTGCAGGATGTTGTATAGGACAAAATTCATAGATTTCATGACCCTTAGGAACAATGATAATGCCTCCTGGATGTTGTCCTGTAGTCCTGCGCACACCTGTACAGCACTGTGTTAATCTTTCTATCTCCCATTTATTCACATCGATTTGTTTTTCTTCATAGTATTTCTTAACAAACCCATAAGCTGTCTTTGATGCAATTGTACCTATAGTCCCTGCTCTGAATACATTTTCTTTACCGAATATCTCTTCAACATATTTATGTGCAATAGGTTGATATTCACCAGCAAAATTTAAATCTATATCAGGTTCCTTGTCTCCATCAAAACCTAAAAATACTTCAAAGGGTATATTAAAACCATCTTTTTTATAAGCTTGTCCACATTTCGGACAACTTTTATCAGGCAAATCCACTCCGCAATCGTAATCTGTATCGGCTGGAAACTCTGAATGCTTACAATCCTGATTATCACAAATATAATGGGGTGGTAAAGGATTTACCTCTGTTATACCAGCCATAGTAGCTGCAAAGGAAGAGCCTACTGACCCTCGCGAGCCTACTAGATAACCATCCTTTAATGACTGCTGTACTAATAGTTCAGAGGAAACATACATTACAGCGTACCCATTGTTTATGATCGAATCTAGTTCTTTCTCTAATCTATTTTTAACTATGTCAGGAAGAGGATTTCCATATATTTTTTCAGCAGTCTCCATACACCTATTTCTTAGTCTTTCCTCTGCCTTTTCAATTTTGGGAGGAAATCTCCCTTCTGGTACAGGAGAGATAATTTCTATTGAATCCGCAATTTCATTTGGATTATCTATTACAATCTTTTGAGCTATTTCTTCCTCCAGATAAGAAAATTCTTCAAGCATCTCATCGGTTGTACGCAAATAAAGGCCTTGGGATTGTTCTGCATCTTTGTATCCCTGACCTGCCATAAGAATTCTTCTATATAAGCTATCTTCGTCATTTAAGTAGTGGGAGTCACATGTTGCTACAACCGGCTTACCAAATCTTTCGCCTAGTTCAACTATTTTACGATTTAGATCTTTAAGTCCTTCTTCATCTTTTACTCTGCCGGATTCTACTAAAAATTTATTATTTACAAGGGGTTGAATTTCTAAGTAATCATAAAGTTCAACTAACTTCTCAATCTCGCTCTCAGCTTTTCCATTTAAAATCCCTTGGAAAATTTCTCCAGACTCACATGCTGAACCAATAATTAAACCCTCTCTATGAGCCATCAGAACTGATTTAGGTATTCTTGGTCTGCGATAAAAATACTTGAGGTGAGAAAGAGATACTAATTTATATAAATTCTTTAAACCTGTCCTATTTTTTACTAATAGGATTATATGGTATGTATTCCCTAACTTATAGTTAATCTTAGACTTATGTTCTTGGCCACTGTCATCTAACAGATAGCCTTCCATACCTAGAACAAGTTTCGTATCCAATTTTAGCTTCTGAGCCAGTTTATATGCTTCAGGAAAAGCCTGTACCACGCCATGGTCTGTGATTGCAACAGCCTTATGCCCCCAATCATTTACAGTAGCCAAGAGGTCTTTAAGGTCATTTAATCCATCCATTGCACTCATCTTGGTGTGAGCATGGAGTTCAACCCTCTTAACGGGAGCCTTGTCCTCCTTTTTCTGCTTTTCTTCTATCTCAATACTCTTTCCCATAACAACATGTGCCATTTCATAATTATCATATTCAACGACACCTTGCACTTTTATCAGGTCGCCTACGTTTATGTTTCTATTGATAACTTCATATTTTTCATCACTGATAAATAATTTGACACATGTCGAATCAGTTAAATCAGTTAACAATAATGATACAAGCTGTTTGTTATTGTTTATTGGACGAATATCCTTACGGAAAACTTCACCAACTATACATACAGCTTCTCTTGCCTCTTTTATATCAGATATGGGTACAGGATCTTGGCTAATTTTTCTTCCTAGGATCCTTTTTTCCTTAAGAGAGGATTCTTTCCTCTTTCTTTGAGATTCTTTCTTTACAGGACGAATAACCACAGCATCACTGGGTAGTTCATCCATATATGTACAGTTTAATAATATCTTTGGTATGTTGGGAAATTCTCTCTTGAGTATATATTTAATTCGTTCAATATCCTCGTTTTGGATTTTAAAATTTAGACAGACCTCCATAGTGAGTACTTTGGATTCCCTCTCTATGATGGCCCGTCTTATATGGTATCTATAATTATCTTTTGGACATTCTTTAATGCTACTCCAATTTATGCTAGATTCTAATATTGACTTCAATGCTATTCCTCTATTCTAGTTGCCTCTTCTTCTTTTATTAATTCCTTAAACGATGTTGCTAAACCTGCTAGACCAGCTATATCTGATGGAATTATTATCTTTGTCGATTTTCCATCAGCTACTTGTTCGAAAGTTTCTAAACTTTTGAGAGCAATTATCTCCCTTGTCGGCCTTGACTCTACAAGCATACGTATTGCATCAGCAGTAGCCTGGTTTATCATTCGTATTGCCTCAGCTTCTCCTTCAGCAGTTTTAATAGCTGCCTGTTTATTAGCTTCAGCTTCTAATATAGCAGCTTCTTTGTTTCCTTCTGCTACGAGAATAGCAGAGCGTTTCTGACCTTCTGCCCGGATAATAGCCTCTCTTCTTTCCCTTTCTGCCCGCATCTGCTTTTCCATTGCATCTTGTATATCAGTGGGGGGCATAATATTTTTAACTTCCACCCTATTAATTTTAATACCCCAAGGGTCAGTTGCTTCATCCAAAACAGTTCTCATTTTTGTATTGATTAATTCCCTGCTCGTCAGCGTTTGGTCTAACTCAAGGTCGCCAATTATATTCCTCAAGGTTGTTGCAGTTAGATTCTCAATAGCAGCCATTGGGTTGGCAACACCATAAGCATATAGCTTCGGATCTGTTATCTGAAAATAGATAACAGTATCTATTTCCATTGTTACATTATCTTTAGTTATAACCGGCTGGGGATCAAAATCCAACACATGTTCTTTTAATGATACCGTCTTCGCTATTTTGTCTATAAGCGGTACTTTCATATGAAGCCCAACCTGCCATGTACCGTTGTATGCTCCCAGCCTTTCTATGACATATGCATTTGCCTGTGGCACTATACGTAT
>JAAYSU010000236.1 GCA_012523915.1 Clostridiales bacterium | reverse complement strand
TCCTGTGATTTTGGCTTTCCTTCTCCATGGCATAGGCCTTAAGGAAGCTGTTTGCCGTCTGGATTTCTCTTAACAATCTCTCAAATGGAGCTTTCACCTTCTCTTGGAAAGCATCATTGAAATCATGTTTAGCCAAGTTCTCTAAGATCAAATCGTAATCGGCCTGAATCTCCTTCTCAATTGGCTCACAAGCCTTTTCTAGTAGAGCCAGAAAAGCCTTGTTAAACTTGTCCCTCAAAACCGGCAGCTTATGGATTTCCCCGTAAGGGCTTGGACTCTCAATAATCTCTCTGATCCGTTCCACAGGGTCCAACACTTCTTCTGCACTAACGAAGTTTTTGTTCTCTTCAAAGATCTCCATCACCCTGAGACCTTCATCAAACGCTGCCTTCTGTGTGTCAAAAAACCCCCTGACCATGTCTAACTGGCGAACATAGTGCTCTAGAGCGGTTCGCTCCTTCTCTATTTCCGCAAAAAACAATGCAGGTTCCCGGAGTCTCAATAGCTCTGCAAAAAACGGTTTCGACTGCGTGACTACATCGTGACCAGGATACTTATAGCCATGTCCATCCTGATACCTCTCGTTCAAGCGCTCTGCCTGACTTAGCTGCGAAGTTATCTGAGCCTTCAGCTGGTTCATCAACTCATCTTCATCCAACGAAAAAGACGCTTGATGGAAAACCTGCTGGCCGAGACTTCTAACACTATGGAGTAACTCGGGTGCAACTCCCACACGTTTTCTGATAACGAGTCGCTCTACTTCATTGCGTTTAGTGAGATAATCTGGAATCGAAGGATCATTTGGCGTTAAATCCTCGCCGCCATACTGGAGTCGAATCTCTTGCCTAACCAGAAGTCTTGCCACAATGGCGGCTATATCTAGGTCATTCCAGCCATATGGAGAACGTTTGAACTGATCAAGAATATCCTTCATCGTTACTTTACGATTTTGGTAATCCCTGCGGTCAATAAAGTCCTGAACTGCCTCTAGTGCCTGTTTATTCAGCTCGTCCTCGTGCAGAGTCGTCTGTTTCTTGCTGTCTCTCAGAATCTGGCGTAGCTCGTCAATGCTAGAGATGAATTCTTGGACATAGTGCAGATTTCTGTAAAGGATATCAACAAGTCCCTGTAAGGCCTGATCGATCTTGTCCTTGGGGTTCTTTGTACGAATATCCAATCTTTCACCGCGGGCATAAACCTCAGCTTCACCCATGGCCGCTATTAACAGAGAACGCGACCTATCATAACGAGCACCAAGCTCGCTGACCTTGTTATTTATAATGCTCAGTACATTTTGAGCAAGCCTCGTAGAACTGCTTCGTCTACGATAGTTTTCGATCTTTAAAGCACCCTCGATTTCGTCCAAGAACTCCCCATCTTTCGGGAGAACAAAATAGATGTGGGTGGGATTCAGGCTGCTTAAAGTGCGGTAATACTGGCTATCCCGCTCAGAGCTGGAGAGTGGAGTGACGATCTGCAGAGTAATCTCTCCGTCTTGAGTTCCGCGAGGCTTGTCGTCAATCATTTGGTTGAAAGAAAAGTTATACCTATTGTCGTAGCGATACCTACGGTCCGGATAGATATCTTCAAAGATGATGTCTCCGATCTTTCTGCAGAGCTCGTGCTCATCAACTTCGATACGCTTAATCTCCCGGTTGATTTCCTGCTCGTCATTTGTCAGGAACTCGTAATTATCTCCGTTTTTTTGAATCAAAGTCTGTTCTTCTAGACGTCTCAGAGAAGCAAGGATCCGGTCTCGAAGGGCTAATTTGTCTTCTTCAACATGGCTCACCATCAGAGTTGTCAAATTTTCTAGTCTAGCTGGCATTTCTTTGACATACTTGATCATGAACAGCAGCTTTAGGACGCCCAGGTCTTCTTCTTGGAGTTGGCTATTGGCTTCTGCTTGTTCAATTACTTGGCTGACTGATGAATCTAAGAAGCTCTTGATTGATTCGTAGAACTCTTGGAACGGAACCAACACGCCGTGCTCACTGTTTGCATAAGTCAGAAGAGCTTCTTGGAAGGCGCTTAGCAAAGAGCGTTCACCAGAAGCGAGATGCCTGCCGGAAGAAGCATGTTCTCTGATCCCTGTAAACACCTTTTGGAGCAAATTAAACTGATATGGCACAAAGGGGTATACTTCTGAAAACTCGTTGCGATCGCCAAAGTTCTTCATATCCGGCGTACCAGAGGCAAATGTCATCAGGTTGCGCAGAACTGCACCTTTTTGGTCATAGTAGAGACGCAGGCTTTCTGAAGCCGTATCTGTTTTCTCTAGAATTCGACGCTTAATTACCTCGTCCACATTGGCGCTCGTCAAGTTAAGCCTGGTATGGAAACGACCTTGGATTTTAGAGAAGTCATTCTCTGCGGATGTTCCCAGCCCTTTGATGATAGAATCTAGATCTTCCTGGGAAGTAACCAGCACCCAAGCTCGCCCTCGGCAATGCACACCAAGCTCTTCAACTATTGTCTGCAAATTGAGCATCATATGGTTGTTATCGCCGATATACTGTCCCATCTCGTCAACGAGGAAAATGACGCGGTGATCCCGACCTCTGCTGTCAAGGTACTCCTTTACAATTTGGGCAAATCGCTCAATACTCAAGTCGAAGTTGTCATCTTTAGCGTTAAACCACTCTAAGGCAGACTCCTGACTCATGTTTCTAGCTCGCTGCAGTGCGGTGATAACATTGTCCCGATCTAGCAACACCCGGCGCCTGCGATTTTCCCAGTCTTCACCGGTTAGCCCCTTGATCTCCGCCTTGAACTGATCGTAGACTCCTTCTTGAGCTAAGGCGCTTTCCATATCAGCGATCCAAGGCTTGTCTCCGTAATAGCCCTGCATTTCATAAAAAACTTTGATGAAGACTTTTATCAGGGCTTCCTTAGTGTTTTTCACATCATAGTTACTCTTAGAGTCGATATTAAACAGGATTACATCGCATGATGCCTGACCTGCCTGACTCATATTAGCGTATACAAGCGGATCTTCGATCTTGCCTTGAAAAAAGTCTATTGCCTTTTTCCCTTCCACTTCCTTGTTTTCCAATAGATAGGAAAGGATCTTTAAGAAGTGTGACTTACCTGAGCCAAAGAATCCAGAGATCCAAACGCCCATGTTGTCGGTGGACCTGTGCAAACTCTGTTGGTAGGCGTCAAAAAAATCTCTAAAGTGCTTGGCTAATTGCTTTGTGACCACATACTCCTCAAGTTCCTGAAAAACGTTTTCCTCATCCGTTTGACCCACCTTAATGACGCCTTTAATATCACGGTCAATCGGTTTCTGGAACATATCGCGGATTCTCATTCCCCATCCCCCTACCTTGGTACTAGTGAAAACGCCCGATAATAGTTGTCATCTTTAATGCGACCAAATAGGCGCAACTCGGTTCCGTCATACCGCCCAGGAAAGAACATTATCACTGGAGTCTTGTCCAAAACATGATGCAGGTTGTTCAATACGGTGTGTGACCGTACAATGGGCCAAACCCTACCTACTCCCGTCAAGAATACTAGATCATAGTCCTCTACTTCTGATTCAATATACTGCACATAGACTTCAGGACTTGCGATGTCTCGAACGGCTTCCAGCAGATAATCAGAACCATATTCTTCCTCTAAAGGACCTAGTTCGGTGAGTAACCTTTCGTCATCCAAGATCTTAAGAAATATGGAATACAAATCAAACTCTATTACTCGCCGATTGGAACTAGGAGTATTCAAACGACTTTTTAGGGCCTGTATGTGAGCCCGAACGAGCATCTCGTCTTCTGGATCGTAATCAAAGATATAGAACCCAATTTCATTGCCAAGGCCTTTGTGGGTCATAAACTCTTCGGTTTGGATAATTCCATGAATCGCATCAAGACGTTCCTCAATTGTAGCCATTACAAACCCTCCGTTATCGCCGATAAGAACCTGTGCTCACCAGTTGCTTTTAGATGATGCAATAGCTGTTGATCCACAATGGGTGTGGAAACATGCATGTCAGATGCAACTAGGCCGGTATCAAACAGTATTTTGAGATAAACCTGCCTTAGTTTCCGCACTGTTTCCTCGCTCCACCCTGCAACAACCGGGCTTTGCTGGCTCTTTTGCATAAAGAATATACGCACATCCTTCGCTGTGAGTGCTGTCTGCCCCAGCGCGCACTTCTCCTTATAGACCTCTTCTAGGAACTCAAAGAACAAGAGATTCGTCTTGGCAATCGCAAAAAGGTTCACTAATCTACTGGCAGAGAGGTTGCCGTGTGCACAGATCTCCACTAATGGATCATCTAGAACGTCTAGGCGGCGTAGAACTGCCGTGAGGGCGCGCCCAATGCTCTTGGGTGTTTTGTATTGGAAGGAGTTTTCCGCCTTAACCAATGTACGGATCTCACCATTAGAAAGCCCTTTAATACGCATCTGAGCGACTGTCCTCAACTCAAAATGTAAAAAGGGCTCACCTGTCATAATGGCGCTGTATTCAGTTGGGATGGGACCTGGCTTGGACATAACAACGTCTCTCCTACTGTGCGAGTATATTGATTCACTTATTCAGCATTTAACATGCTATGTCCTTCCCTATTCAGTTCCTGTTTCGGCTAGCTATGGCCGACCTTACGTCTCTAAATCTAAACCTTCAGGGTCAAGAAGGTTAGCTATAGAAATGGGACGCCACAGCCTAGTTGGCTGGGGTTTTTCTTTCTGTGAGATTGAAGGGAAATGCTGTTCTTAGACCTATATTTTGAGCCATTCTCAGTTTTCTGGACACCATTGCGTGTACGTAGCTTAGATTTTCTTTCATTTGCTAGCTAGTTCATTTTAAGCCGCCATAGCGGCCAGTTGATGCTTGTATTTCAGCGGGCTAATC
>JAAYSU010000199.1 GCA_012523915.1 Clostridiales bacterium | reverse complement strand
TTGTAAGCAGTTCTCAGGAGTGCTTATTTTGTCATGCAATTATCAAGGTGCAGTTTTTATCTGAAATGCGTTTCCACAATTCATTCAGATTTTTTCATTTTGGGACTTGACTTTTAATAGTTAGTCTCTTATACACTAATTATAAATATACCAGCTGAGATGAATTTTTAAAATACAATCACTAGAAAACTTTCTACTTCCATTAATATCCTTGCAAAATTTTATATTAAATTATATAATTCTGTAAAAATTTGAAGAAGGGAGCAGTTTAATGGCTGTTAAATGGACCCCGGATTTATCGGTCGGTGTAGAAAGGATTGACACACAACACAAAATATGCTTTGAGAAAGCCAATGATCTTTTTCAGGCGGGAAAAAGCGGAAAATCTAAAGAGAAAATTGCGGAAACGCTAGAATTCCTCGAAGATTACGCCAAAAAACACTTTAGGGATGAAGAAGCATATATGGAACATATCAATTACCCCGGGTTAGAACAACAAAAGATTGCACATAGAAAATTTGAAGAAGAAGTGGCAATACTAAAGCATGAATTTCAACAATCCGGTAGTAATATCAATTTAATTATTAATGCCAATCAAATGATTATTGATTGGCTAATAAACCATATTTCAAACATGGACAAACAAATTGGAATTTTTGCTAAAAAGTTATAAGATTAAGCCGTAGTATAAATTGCTACGGCTTTACCATCAATGTTTTAATCACTTCTATACTCCAGAATGTCTCCTGGTTGACAATCTAATGCTTTGCATAGGGCCTCTAAAGTTGAAAACCGAATCGCTTTTGCCTTTCCATTTTTTAATATAGAAAGGTTTGACATTGTTATTCCAACCTTTTCAGATAGTTCTGTTACGCTCATTTTCCTTTTAGCTAGTATCACATCAATATTTACTATAATTGCCATCTCGTTCACCTCAAACAGTCAAGTCGTTTTCCGCTTTTATTTCTATGACATTTTTTAATAACTTTTGAAGCACTGCTGCAAAAACTGCGATAATTATTGAAACAAAAATGGGCATGAATCCGACTATTATAAGCCCTGGAGCATCGTCTAATTCAACAGCTATAGTAACAAAAGGAAAAATAATCACATACAAGGTACTGATTGTGATTGCACAGTATTTTATAGTCTTTAATGCTCTTATTGATAATTCAGAGAAGGCAATATTTTTATCAATAAATTCTAATAGCTTAAATGCCTTATACAGTGCTATATAAAATGGTATTGCCGATACATATAAACCTATTATAATAGGATAAAGTATAGAGGCATACTGTGGTTTTACTGGATTATCGGCTAACAAGTATAAGCCAAATATGCCAAGAACAAGAATTGGGAGTACTATAATGATAATTGCTAGCTTTAAAAAAAGTGTTTCTCGTTTCAACAAAAGCACCTCACTTATTAATTATTTAATTGATTATAGCAAATTATTTATTGTTAATCAATAATTATTTATTGATTAACAATATAATTAGTGTGGCACTTTTGAATCCTGAACTTTTATATTATACCTTGTTTAAGCATGGCATCAGCAACTTTCTTAAATCCTGCGATATTCGCACCAACAACAAAGTTGTCTTCTTGCCCCATTTCTTTTGCAGTATTAGCAATGTTATTATATATGTTGATCATGATTTCCTTGAGCTTCTGGTCTACTTCATCAAATGTCCATGCAGTTCTCATTGAATTTTGGCTCATTTCCAGAGCTGATACCGCAACACCTCCAGCGTTTGCCGCTTTACTTGGAACAAATAACACTTTATTTTGAGTGAATATTTCAGTTGCTTCTAATGTAGTTGGCATATTGGCACCTTCACCAACCGCTAAACAGCCATTTTTTATCAGTTCTCTTGCATCTTCCTTCTTCAATTCATTCTGAGTTGCACAAGGAAGGGCTATGTCACATTTAATACTCCAGATACCTCTTCCCTTGGTATAAAATGCTTTTCTTCGGTATTCCGTATATTCGGAAATCCTGCCACGTTTTAATTCCTTAATTTCTTTTACAAGGTTTATGTCGATGCCATCGGAGTCATATATGAATCCATCTGAGTCGGATAAAGCAACCACTGTCCCACCTAAATGCTGAACCTTCTCAGCAGCGTATATAGCTACATTACCTGAGCCTGATATAACAACTGTTTTGTTTTCAAATGAGTTTCCATGCCGACGCAGCATTTCTTCAACTAAATATACCAATCCGTAACCTGTGGCCTCGGTCCGGATTAGTGACCCACCGTACGCTATTCCTTTGCCTGTAAGAACTCCATTAAAGGAATTAGACAGACGTTTATATGTCCCGTAAAGAAAACCGATTTCACGCTCACCAACCCCTATGTCTCCCGCAGGTATATCTGTATTTTCTCCAGTATGTCTAGTTAGCTCTGTCATGAAACTCTGGCAGAATGACATAATTTCCCTTTCTGACTTACCCTTAGGATCAAAATCCGATCCACCTTTTCCTCCACCAATAGATAATCCAGTTAGTGAATTTTTTAGTACCTGTTCAAAACCCAAGAATTTAATTATGCTAAGGGAAACACTAGGGTGAAAACGAAGGCCGCCTTTATAAGGGCCGATGGCACTGTTGAATTGAACTCGATAGCCTTTGTTTACCTGAACTTTCCCTCTATCGTCAACCCACGGTACCCGAAAGATGATTACCCGTTCCGGCTCACAGAACCTTTCGAGAATCCCTGCCCTCTCATATTCAGGATATGCATCTACAAAAGTTTGTAATGCTCTAAGTGTCTCGGTCAATGCCTGATGAAATTCAGGCTCATTTGGGTTTTGTTTTTTTACTTTTTCTAGCACATCTATTGTGTACGACATAATAGTATCCTCCTGTCTGAAATATAACAAATCTGCCTGTGCGCAGTCTTTAACAGCGCGACCGTCGAAGGACACTTCATTTTCAAGTGTAAATTCTAGCTCCTCCGCCATTATTGACATTCTTTTTTGTTTACCAACAGACTTATTCTTTATGAAACTATTTCCCAATTAGAAACTAATAGAAAATTATTTGTTCTGATAATAACAATGTAAAAAATCAATGTCAATTATTTTTTTTAATCTAATAAGTCATTTGGAGTTCATAAAATTGAAAAGACCTTGATATCCTGTTAGAATAGTAGTTATCAAACTGATAGGAGTGATATACATGCAGCTTTTGCTGATAGTGTTAAATAAAAACGAATTACTCGACACTTTACTTGCAAAGTTTATGGATAATGGCATTCAAGGAGCAACGATTCTTAGCAGCACTGGTATGGTGAAGGAGCTTTCAAAATCCGGTGAATATTATCCAATCTTCGGAACCCTCAGATATCTTATCGATCCAGATAGGCAGGAAAGTAAGACTATATTTATCGTACTAAAAGATGAACAAGTAGAAAAAACGAAAGAGATTGTCCGACAGGTTGTTGGTGACATATCAAAACCAGACACTGCTGTAATGTTTACCTTACCTGTTCTTTCTGTAGAAGGAGTTGAGTTCTAAAAATGCAGTTAAATATGCTTTTCTATCTAGCACTAGTTTTACTTTCAGGACTTATCTTCGGACGTCTCGTAAAGTTAATAAAACTACCTAATGTAACGGGCTATCTGATCGCAGGATTGCTGATAGGACCCTATTTATTTAATCTTGTCCCCCTAAAGGTGACCAATCAGCTAGGATTAATTTCTGAAATGGCTCTAGCTTTTATTGCTTTTTCAATAGGTTCTGAGTTTAAAATATCTTACCTAAAAAAGGTGGGATTAACTCCAGTAGTCATCGCAATTTTTGAGGCCTTGACAGCTTCTGTTGTTGTAACTGTAGTATTAATTATATTTAAATTCGACATCAAAGTGGCCTTGCTACTAGGTGCCATTGCAGCAGCAACAGCACCTGCTGCTACTATTATGGTAGTAAGACAGTATGATGCAAAAGGCCCTGTTACAGAAACCCTACTGAGTGTAGTGGCTCTTGATGATGCAGTCGCTCTTATATCCTTTGGTTTTGCAATGGCAATAGTAAATAGCATGCTATATCCCAATGAGGTTTCGTTAGTAATGTCCATAGTTTCGCCCTTTATCGAAATTATCGGTTCTATTCTTCTTGGATTCTTGCTCGGTATACTTTTTACAATTCCTTTACGCTATTTCAAGAAGGATTCTAATCGCCTAATTATAACAGCGGCCTTCGTATTTCTAGGCTCTTCCCTGGCTAGCATGCTGGGTTTATCTTCCTTGCTTCTTTGTATGTGTATGGGGGCTATGTTGATAAACATAAGTCAGGCGGCTAATTCAATCCTTAAACTTGTAGACACAGTAACTCCACCTATTTTTCTAATGTTCTTTGTCGTTTCAGGCATGGAGTTAGATATTTCAATAATACCAAAAATCGGAGTTATAGGCACTATTTATGTGATTTGCCGTGTTATCGGCAAAGTTTCGGGAGCCTCCATAGGTGCTGCAATCATGAAGGCTCCAGAGTCAGTCAAAAAATACCTCGGATTAACACTTGTACCACAAGCAGGAGTTGCCATAGGTCTATCTTTAGTTGCAGCGAACGCAATCCCTGATCTTGGGCAAACTATACGACCAGTTATACTCTGTGCAACTTTGATTTATGAATTAGTAGGCCCTGGAATCACTAAATTCTCTTTAGAAAAGGCAGGAGAAATTAAAGATTAGCTGCTATTGTTTAAAGTTCAATAGCAACAATATTATTTACCATATTTTTTCAAAAATTGAATAGCCACTATTTCGTCGAGCGGTTTGCTAATATAGTATCCTTGTACCCTATCGCAGTTAAATTCTCGTAAGTAGTTCAATTGGATATGGCTCTCAACCCCTTCAGCAATAGTATAATGCCCCAGTTTATGTGCAATCGATATAATATCACCTGTTATAGCTTTATCCAATTCAGTCTGCAAGAGTTCGTCGATAAAACACTTATCAATTTTCATGCAATCTGCTTTTAATTCTTTTTCCCTGGAGAAAGAAGAATAACCAGTTCCAAAGTCATCTATAGCTATGTGGATTCCTGTTTTCCTAAGCCTATCAAGAGTATTATTGATGCTATCATTATCAGAAGCGAAGACTGATTCGGTAATTTCAAGGGCAATGTTCTTAGGATTAACCTGCATTTGCCTTATTAATTCAAACAGCCTAATTGTAAAGTCGGGATTTAATAGCTGTATTACAGAAATGTTAATTGAAACACTGATATCATCATATCCGTGCTCTTTTAGAGTGTTTAAAAACTCAAATGCATTGATTAGCACTTTTTCTCCTATCGGAATAATTAGCTTTGTTTTCTCAGCAATAGGAATGAATTCTAAAGGTGATACTAGTCCGAGTTTTTCTGTCTTTAATCTTGCCAGTGCCTCAAAAGCGTAAATTGAACCTGTTTTAAGATTTATAATTGGCTGATACTGTAAAAATAAATCATCATTGGTATTAATATCTAATGCTATAAGATTGAGAGCTTCAACAATATCTCTTTCGCGATTAACCAAGGCTTCTAGCTCATGGTCATAAAAGCAAATTTCAAAGTCTTTCCCAAATAAACTCATAGATTTTTCAGAAGCAATAATCGCTCTTCTTAGCAATGATTCAGTATCTATATCATGATCGCCCGGCTCAATTTCTACTATTCCAATTCCACCGCCTATTCTTTCTGTGACTAGTAAAGATTCTAAAGTATCTACAATTACATTGCCGAGATCTATAAGCTCCTGCTTATCTTTGTAGTCATAGATATATATAATAAAACGATGTTCACGTGGTTGGAATAAGATACAATTATCACTACAAAGTTGATTGAGAGCCTTGGCTACTTTTCTTATCAGGTTCTGAGAATACTGGTAGCCATAATTGGCTACTGTCACCGGAACCATGCTTAAGTCAATGCCGATAATTGCTTTTTTCATATCTTTTTTTAGCTTCAGATCCTTTTCAAGTACAGACACCAAATATTCACGATTATAAAGCCCTGTCCACCTGTCATGTATATTATTATATTTAAGAATATTCTCTATTTCTTTTCGGTCAGAAATATCTATGATAATACCTTCTAGGGCCTCTACTTCACCGTTCTGATTAAATACTCCCTGCCCTAACTCTAGAACCCATTTTCTTTCACCAGTAGCTGTGATTATCTCGTATTCATAACTGAAATCCCGTCTTTCTTTAAGCACCCGCCCCCATTCATTCCAAACCAAATCACGGTATTCCGTAGCGATCAGATCACTATAGGCCAAATCCTTATTGTATAACAGACTCTTAGCAGGATAGCCAGTTAGTTTTTGACAACCTGCGGACACATAATGCATCGTCCATTCTTTGGTATACTCACATCTATATGCCATGCCTGGAAGATGGGATAAAAGAGTGGATTTGCTTCGTTCGCTTTCTTCCAATTTTTCCTCAAGTAGTTTGCTCTCTGTTATATCATCACAAAGAACTATATAATTAAAACTGTGGCTGTCATCCAATGCCAATGTAGCTGCCGTCATTCGCACCCAAACATCAGAACCATCCGGCCGGATAAATCTCTTGTCCATAGAATAGCTGTCAATTTCGCCAGCTTTAAGTCTCTCGAAATTTTTAATTTCTTCATCAATATCCTCTGGATGGGTAATTGAAGCCCAACCTAGCTTCAGCAACTCTTCTTTTCCCCTTCCGGTTATATTCTCATAAGCAGGATTAATGCTATAGTACTTAGAATCCCCCTCCCTGATAAAGGAGATAGCAATGCCGACAGGGACTTTTTTGAATATTGTCTCAAATGTAACATCCTTTTCGTGCAATTGTCGCACCAATGCATTCTGAGTGAGTAACAAGGCCACATGAACATCAATCCTAGCTTTTAATGACTGCATATGAATCGGTTTGCGAATATAGTCAACTGCACCGAGTTTCAAACCTTTTATTTCATTATCCAGTTCGTTATAATTTGTTAAAATAATTGTGCGGATCTTCTTGTACCTTTTATTCCCTGTAAGATATTCAAGAACTTGAAAGCCATCCATATTTGGCATATTTAGATCAAGTATGAGCAAGTTGATCCCATCATGTTTCTCAAGCACATTAATAGCTTCTAGTCCATCACAAGCAGTCAATATCTCATACTCACTTAACATACTTTCGATAATCAATCTGTCGGATGCTGAGTCGTCAACTACTAAAATCTTGATTTGCATTGCCGATTCTCCTTCCTTGGCCATACTGAAACAATTTTTCTAGCGATTATTCCAACTCTTCAAGCAATTTTCTTAGTAATTCTGAAAACCTCTCTTGCAATGGTGCTATTTTTTCATGGTTTTTTTCTATTAATGCTTCCTGTAATGAGGCCGCAGCCTCCTGCAGCAGCTTGGCACCTATGCTTCCAGAACTGCCCTTAACCTTATGGGCGATTTGGGCAGCCGCTTCATATCTTTTTTCACGAACTGCCTTATTAAGCCTGTCCAAAGTATCTTGATTTTCACTGCGATATTCTTTTAATACCCTAGAATATAATTCCTTGTTACCACCCATATATTTAATGCCCTGCTGCCTGTCAAGCACAACTGTACCCAGTTCTGCCTCAAGCTTATTTCCCAAGATAATATCTTTGATTGTCTGAATAAAACGTTCTGGATCGAAGGGCTTGCTTATATAATGATATATACCACTTTTTTCACATTTATCACGAACGCCTAAAATAACATCCGCTGTCATGGCTATGATAGGAACATTTGCCGACAGCTTTCTGATTTCTTCTGCCGCTTCATAACCGTTCATGACAGGCATGTGTAAATCCATTAATATTAAATCGATGATGTCCTCATTCTTCTGAAACGGTTCCACGGCTTCCTTGCCATCGTTGGCAATAATAGATTTTATCCCTACTTGCTCTAAAAGCGACTTGGCTATTAATTGGTTGGTATTGTTATCCTCCACTAGCAACACATGATAAGGCTTCTCAAGCTTAACAGTACCAGATTCTTCATCTGATAAATTTGTCGAAAGCTTGGAGTCGGAAATCGCCTTCAAATTAAGGATATCCAGAATTCCGTTTAATAAGATTGAGGGTATGATTGGTTTTCCGATACCCATATCAATTCCAAATTCATTAAGCCTATCAAACAAATCCTCCCGCATCATCGGTAAAAGCATTATAATCCTTGGTATTTTTACGATTTTATTATTATTTCGTATTAACTCAACAAAGCTAAAACCGCCTTGAGCAGGAGTGTCATAATCGATTATAAGCAAGTCGAAAGGCTTAGCAAATTTTCCATTTGCAGCCTCCAACATACTGAGAGCACTAGTCTCTGAACTGGTAAGTTCACAATGCATGCCCATGCTTTCTAAATAGCTTCCAATCAAATTAATATTTGCACCCGACTTTTCCAGTACCAGTGTCCTGACGTCCCTAAAACGATTAGAAGAAAGGGCCTTTTTATACACATCTTCCTTCTCTTTATCCATTAGTAGAGATAAGTGAATAATAAAAGTCGTACCTTCTCCTGGTGTACTAAATACTTTTATTTCACCACCCATTACATCCAACAGGTTTTTGACAATGGATAGTCCCAAGCCAGAACCCCCGAAACGTCGATTGATAGTACTATCACCCTGTTCGAAGGGTGTAAAAAGTTTGTTTACTTGCTCTTCAGTCATTCCTATTCCTGTATCCTTTATAGTGTATGAAATATGATATTTTTCATTTTCCTTTGCTATTAAGCGGACATCTAATGACACTTCACCTTGATTAGTGAATTTGACAGCATTGCTTAGAACGTTGAGTAGGACCTGTTCAATACGTTTCGAGTCACCAAGAAACCAGTTAGGTACAAGGGAATCCTTAGAAAGTCTAAAGCCAATCCCTTGCTCATCGATTTTATAGGAGATGATACTTACTACATTCTGAATTACCTGATCCATGCTAAAAGATGTGTTTTCCAGCTCCACTTTTCCTGCTTCAATTTTAGAAATATCGAGGATATCGTTTATGATGCTCAACATGTTATTTGCCGCTTGTGTTATCCTTTCTATATACATGTTTTGCGTCAAGGATAATTCAGTATTTTTCAACAGATATGACAGACCTATTATACCATTCAGGGGAGTTCTTATCTCGTGGGACATTCTTGCCATGAAGCTTGATTTAAACTCATTTGCTGCTTCAGCTTCTCCTTTTGCTTCTTCCAAATCAAGCTGGATTTGCTTTCTATGGCGAATTTCTTTTCTTAATCGTGCTATCCAGAAAAATGAAACGACCAAAATTACTGCGATTAAAACTCCAATGATGGACAGTATGCGGATAATAGGGCCGTAATCCAAGTCAGTATCTAGGTCTATCCACTTATTATTAATCGCGATCTTTTCACTTTCTGTAATCGAATGAAAGGCTTTATTAAATATGCTTACTAATTCAGGCCAGTCTTTTCGAATAGCGAAATATAAAGCTTGCTGTTTTTCTGCTTCAAAAGCTACAAACCTTAGATTGGTTATTCCGTGCAAGCGTATGAGATAATTTGTCGTGGCAAGGTTTCCAATAAAGGCTTTTTCCTCACCAGTTGCCACAGCAGCAAGGGCGGCTTCAACAGAATCATAAAGGCTAAGATTTATATCAGGGTAAGATAACAAGTAGCTGTGATGCGAACTATTTCGCTGCACAGCTACTGTATATTCTTTTAAATCATTTATGCTCGATATTCCTTTATCTATATCACGAGTTACAATCACCCTTTTATAGTAATAATAAGGCTCGGTGAATAGGAAATGTTCTTCCCTTTCTTCCGTTCTGCCAATAGCAGGCAGTGCATCAACCTCTCCCACCAATGCTAATTCGTAAGCTTCAGGCCAAGTTAGTCCTTTTACAACTTCAAACTCCAGACCAGTCTTTTTACTGATTAAGGCAAGATAATCTGCAGCAATTCCCTTGTAGCTACCATTATCGATAAATTCGAAAGGCACAAACTCCGGGTCAACTCCTAGTCGGATCACTGGATGATCTTTAATAAAAGTATGCTCATCTTCTGTCCATTCAATGTCATTGCTGTCAGCCAAGCAGGGTCTTGCTATAGATGTTACTAGTAATAACGTGAGAACAATTGCACTTAAAACGATACGCCTAGAACTGGACATAACACACCCCTTATATCCTGTACTGCTTATATGGTAGATACTATTGTATGGTTACTTCCGTGTCTATATAAAGAATAGCTTAGGATTGCTTCCAATTCAAGGTAATTTTCTCAATAACCCCATGTTTGTAATATCCACTCCTTATTATCATCCCGTGTCAGAATCCATTTCCAATTATCATAGGTGCTATTAGGATTAAGGCTCCCATCTCCACCTGAAGAATCCACATCAAATAATGATACAAGTACAATTGCTTGTTCCGCCTTGTATTGATCTGCCCATTCTTCAAACTCTTCATGGTAGTCGTCTCCGACATATTGTATCTCTTTTAAAGAACATCCTCCAAAATTCTCTTTAAAAAATTTTAAAACCATATCAATAGCATCATTTATCTCAGTCTCTGAATAAATATCAGAATCAACATCCACAATATTTACATTCTTTACATTTCCGCCACATGCACTCAAAGATAGTATAAGGATAATTAGTAAAAAGGTTTTAATTGTTTTTCCCATATTTTTACCCCTTTTAAATATTAGTTACTTCCAATAAATCTTTCTATTTTATACTACTCTTTTCCTTTTTATATTTATTTAAGCATATAGAACCTATGCAAAATAGTAAAGAACCTATGCATATCCATATTCCCCCAAGATATTTTGTAGAACCAGTAATGGTTTTACTGTTATTTATCAGTGACATTTTTTGCATTATATTGTATAATACAGTCACAAAATGTAAATCACTAGATTGCTGCACATTTTAAAGAATTCTCAGCTATTTCCCAGCTATGCAAGGAGGTCTTAAATGCAGCAAGAAATAATTAGTGCGTTAATAAACAACGCCGCCCTATTAATAATTTTATCATTAATCTATGAATTAACCTATTACATTTTCCCGCGATCCCTCATTAAGCAGATAATAACCGGTGGATTGATCGCACTAACTTGTATTGCTATTATGTCAATGCCCTTTACTTTCATGCCGGGAGTTGTATTCGATACAAGGTCTATTCTAATCAGTGTGACGGCATTAATATTTGGCCCTATTACTACAATCATTACGGTTATCCCGGCTATAATCTTCAGGCTATTTCAAGGGGGTATGGGGGCAATTCCAGGTATTGCAGTTATATCAACCAGCGCTATTATAGGCTCAGTATGGAGGCGCTGGACAACTATAAAGAAAATTCAGGTGCGCTGGTATAATATATATATTATGGGCCTAATTGTCCATATAACAATGATAGCTTGTATGCTCCTTATGCCCTATCCTGACAACATAAACGTAATCCGGGAAATAACTTTACCTGTTTTAATAATATATCCGATAGCAACCGTCTTGCTTTGTCTCCTGCTTACCAAACAGCAGACATTTTGGCAACTGAGAGATGAAATTAAGCAATCAGAAGAACAATTCCGACTGTTGTATCATAATGCACCACTTGCTTATCAATCCTTGGATATTGACGGCAAAATTGTTGATGTTAATCAGAAGTGGCTTGATACTTTTGGATATTTAAGAAAAGAAGTAATAGGTAGTTATTTTTATAATTTTCTCAAGCCTGAGCATATAGAAGAGTATTTAAAGAGTTTTGATCTGTTTAAACAAGTCGGCCAGGTTCACAATGAATTTGAAATCATTCATAAGAACGGCATTAGTATCTATATCTCCTTTGACGGAAACATCGGCTATGATTCTAACGGACAATTCAAACAAGCATATTGTATTTTAAGGGATATTACCGAGGGAAAAAAGGCTGAAATAGAAGTACGTCAAAGCGAACTTAAGTTCCGCCGCCTTTTTGCTACAATGTCACAAGGTGTAGTCAGCCAAGCAGCAGATGGAAGAATACTTTCAGCAAACCCTGAAGCTGAGAAAATTTTGGGATTATCCCTTGATCAAATGAAGGGTAAGACATCAGAAGATTCTGCTTGGAAGACAATCTATGAAGATGGGTCAGAGATGCCAGGGTCAAAACACCCATCAATGATTGCTCTTCGAACAGGTAAACCTTGTGGACCTGTAGTATTAGGTGTGTTTCAGCCAAAGCTCAATAGCCATATATGGCTTTCCGTAAATGCTACACCAATAATTGAACAAGATGGTACTTTGTCTCAGGTCTATACAATTTTTCAGGATATCACAGCTGAAAAAAAGGCTAAGCAAGACTACCAGCTTCTTTTTAATTCAATGGTTGATGGCTTTGCGCTTCACGAAATTATCTGCGACAATGATGGGAAACCAATAGACTACCGTTTCCTTGCTGTTAATCCTGCTTTTGAGCGGATTGTAGGAAAAAAAGCAAAAGATATTATTGGAAAGACTGTTCTTGAAGTCTTGCCTAACACCGAATCTTATTGGATAGAAACATACGGTAAAGTTGCACTTACAGGCGAATCAGTGATGTTTGAAAACTATGCAGCATCAACAGACAAACATTTTCGAGTAACAGCCTACCAACCAGCACCAATGCAATTTGCATGTACTTTTTCAGACGATACATCACGAGTTAAAGCAGAAAAAGAATTATTCAGAACTTTAGCAAGGCTTAGAGGACTTCTTAACAACAGTTATAGCCCAATTATTATTTTCAATGATAAGGGAAAAATTGTAGAGATATCTGTCGCAGCTGAAAATATAATTGGTTTGTCAAGAGAAGAAATGATTGGTAAGAATATGAATTATTTAGGCTTGTCTAATACTTTAAACAATGCTTTGCTTCTTTTCGATAGTCCAGTTACAGCTGGGCAAATTATTGAAAATACTGATGTGTTTGAGCTTGATGGAGAACAGAAATACTTTGAAAGCAGGCTATTCATGATAGACACAAACCAACCAGGCGAAAAATTGTTCGGATATCTTGGGATCGACGTGACGGCTAGAATTATGGCGGAGCAAGCATTAAAAGAAAGCGAAAAAAAATATAGCAGTTATATTGAAAATGCACCCTACGCTGTGATTGTTGTTGATGAGAAAGGAAATTATTTGGACTGCAACAAAGCGGCCTCAACTATAACTGGCTACAGTAAAAAACAAATATTAAGTATGAATTTACGAGATATTACTGCTCCCGAATCTATAGATGAAGCTATAAATCATTTTAAAACATTGATGGAAACGGGTAAAATGAGTGCTGAGCTACGTTATTGTCATAGAGACGGTTCGATTAGATGGTGGACAGTGGATGCTGTAAAGATTTCAAAAAACCGACACCTTGGTTTTTCCATTGATATTACAGATAGAAAACAGGCTGAGGCTGAACTTATAAACCTTAATCAACGAGACCATCTTACTGGAATATATAACCGAAGGTTTTATGAGGCTGAACTAAAGCGTATGAATGACATAGAACATTTACCGCTGTCAGTTATCATCGGGGATATTGACGGTGTTAAATTTATAAACGATGCTTTTGGACACGCTGTAGGTGACAAGCTTATTGTTGAAACAGCAATGATACTTAAAGAATGCTGTAGACAAGGGGATATCTTAGCTAGAACTGGTGGTGATGAGTTTTCAATACTGATGCCTAATACTGATAATACTACTGCATCCGAAGTATTACACAAAATTCAAAACGCTATTAAAGAATTTGATGCAAATAGCAACGTAGATATTTACCAGCTTAGCGTATCTCTGGGATGCGCGACAAAAGTATTAATAGATGAAGACATTCAAGATACTATAAAAATTGCAGAAGGGCATATGTATCAGCGTAAACTTCTTGAGCAAAGTAGTGCTCACAGTGCTATAGTTTCATCAATAAAAGCGACTCTTTTTGAAAAAAGTCATGAAACGGAGGAACACGCACAAAGGCTTATTGCTTTATCAAAAGAAGTAGGTATTGCACTTAATTTATCGCAAGCTGAACTTGATAAACTAGAATTACTCGCATCTCTACATGATATAGGAAAGGTCGGTGTCAGAGATGACATTCTGACAAAGCCAGATAAACTGAATGAAAAGGAATGGATAGAGATTAAAAGGCATCCCGAGATTGGATACCGTATTGCAATGTCATCGCCAGAGCTTGCTCCCATTGCTGAAGGAATTCTATGTCATCATGAATGGTGGAACGGCAAGGGATATCCCCAGGGATTATGCGGCGAAAGCATCCCTTTGATATCTAGAATCGTCTCGGTTGTTGATGCATATGACGCAATGACAAATGATAGGCCTTATAGAAAAGCCTTGGACCAGGAGCTAGCTATTGAGATAATTAAACAAAATGCTGGAAGTCAGTTTGACCCGCAAATAGTTAAATTTTTTATTAATATACTTAGTTAATAATTGTTTTTTGCATCTTTTTAAATTGATACATCTGATCGTCGGCTTCTTTGAGGATTTTATGAAAATCCAACTCTTCTTCTCCTCGATAAATGCTATAGCCATATGATACTGATGGTAACGGATTTCCTTTTTCACGTTCTTCTGCAAGATTACTAATCATAATCCTTATCTGATTCTCAATTTTATCTTGATCTGTCTCTTCACCAATAACAAAAATTTCATCCCCGCCAAAACGATAGCAGGTGTAATGTTTAGTGAAGGATCGTCGGACAATTGTTGCTACTGCCTTAATAACAGTGTCGCCGTAACCATGGCCATATGTATCATTGACCCTTTTAAAATCATTTATATCTAATACTATAATGGAAAAGGCCTTTGACTCAGCTATCTGTTTTGTCGCTTTATCAAATGCTGCTCTGCTATAAAGTCCGGTTAATGAATCAAAACTACTATCAAACTCAGACATTAAAAGGAAGAACAATAACAAAGATAGTGTTACGCAATGCCATGACGAAAAGGCTGAGGGATAAATCAGCTGAATACTTGTACCGATAATAGTAAAAATAGATAAAGCGATCAGTTTTTTCATAATCGGATAATTATATTTTTTACCTAGTTCGATAATACAAATAAATAGTAGCAAAACATTTATAATATAAACTATTACAAAAAGAAAAAAGTAATCACCTCTTATATAATGGTTGCTAGCATCAACATAAAATATGAAACCAAATAATGGCGATAAAACGGTAGCCACAATATTAATATATGTTGGAATCAAAAAGTATTTATACGTTTTAATAATACTGCTGTCAAATATTTCAGCTATTGCAATGGGGATTATTGGGGTAAGTGCAAAACCAAGGATATTGCATAAAATGTTCATACCGCGTAGATTTACGCTTCCATTGTCAGTAAAAATCGTCCCCGCTTCAGACAGTATTATAACAACGGTCAGAAATATTGTAACCAAAAATGGCTTTTGCGATTAATATTTAAAGCAGTACTAGAATACAACAAGCCTGCCAAATAAAAAAGTGCGGCTATATCTAGGATATGTGTAGCTATATACAATCTATTATTGTCCTCCTTGGAACGCTACCTTTAAGTACTTCGTTTCCTTAATTATGAAAATTTTACGCAATAATTTTATCATAATTTATATTCTCGATAAAATAATTTTTTCCTGAATTGCAATAACAAGTTGAACTAATCTCCGTACCTTGACAAATCTCTGTTGTTAAAGAGCATAGATTAAATCGAGTTCCTCATCGAAGAGTTCTTCTGGGGTTTTATAGCCTAAGATC
>JAAYSU010000198.1 GCA_012523915.1 Clostridiales bacterium | reverse complement strand
ATCCTTTGAAGTTTTAAGAGATAACAGTGATAGTGTAGTATTTGATTTTAGCGATGAAGTAGATGATAGCGACATCTTTGTAATTGATGGTGTTGAGTTCATTCGACTTTCAGCAATAGGCAATGGGCTTGATTTTAATATCTATGAAGAGGATGTCGATAATCTGTTATGCATCTATCCTGCAAATGCGGATCTGCCCAAGGATTCATTCAGAATGGACTTAATCTTAGGAGTTGCTATGGATCCTGATGCTGAAGGAGTCTATACCACAGGTTCGGTTGAAGCAGGTAATCCTAATAATAATAAAGATTCAGCTACTCAACTTAAAACTGCAAAATTTGCCATTCAGTTCCTCTGGGATCAGTTTAACACTCCAGAAGAACAACCTATGTAGAAAATTCGTATTTAAGGGGTGCCTTAGGGCTTAAGGCACCCCTATATTAGAAAACTACCCAATACCATATTTACAATAGATGAGGTACATATGAAATTCATTATACAAAAGAAAAACAAGAGATTTTTACTACTAGTACTTTGTTTAGCCATAGTCGTTATTGGACTTCAAATATATACATCGGTCACCTCTCCTGGAACAGTTGTGAATGAAACTGTTTTATTCGAATATTCCTTTCAACCCTCTCTAAATTATCAAGTTAATATCCATGAAAATGATGTCTATGAAGGTACTGTAATGGAAGAAGATCTAACTTACAGTAAACGTATACTGGATAATATTGTTGCCAACTATGCTGTAAGTTACAAAGCTAGTAAATCAGTAGCTTTGAATATAGATTATCAGATAGTGGCAGTTGTTAACGGATATCAGGGAGGGGAAGACAAGAATATCTTATGGTCGAAGGAATTTCCTTTGACGGATAAGAAGGTTATAGAAATTGAAAGTGACAGTTGGAATGCTGAAGAAACTGTGAGCTTTACCTTAGATGATTATGATGCCTTTGCAAACAGAGCAAATGAAATAACAGGGATAAAGGTATCAAATGAAGTGGTAATAGAAATGAGGGGGAATATTGTTGCCAATACCCCGGAAGAAGTAAAGACGGTACCGATTAATACTAATTTATCTATTCCACTCTTGGAGGATGTTTTTAAAATTAATAAATCAAACATAGAATTAGTTAATGATAGTATTGTTGATTCAAAGAGGATTCCAGCACCTTTGAATCAGACCAAGATACTCTTGTTTTCAATCTTGTTAACTCTATGCCTAGTAGGTGTCATAATACTACTGTTTTTTTCAAAGGAGCCAAGTCCATTGGAATCAGTTCGCAGGAAATCTAAAGGGGTAATCAAGAACTATGGTAGTAGGATTGTAGCCCTTAAGAACATGCCGAAGTTTGATTATAGGCAGATTTATAAGGTGGATAGCATAAAGGATTTAATAAAAATCTCAGATGAGATTGAAAAACCGATTATCTATGAATCTGATACGGAGGATGTTATTAAAAACCATGAGCTATATTTAATCGATGAGGACAAGCTCTATATTTGGGAAATTATATAATTAGTTTTTTATAAAGCTAATTTCTTTAAATTATCGTTATAGATAATATTACTTTTAATTTCCAAGAAATTTTGTGGCCTAACTAAATTTCTAGGTATATTTAGGTCTATTATTTGGCATTCAGATAATATGTAGTATACGAACTCTGAGCACAGAAATCTATCATTTCTGTATCTTGCTCTGTTTAATATGCTATATAATAGTCCGATGTAGTTGTATTTATAATACTCTTTATT
>JAAYSU010000197.1 GCA_012523915.1 Clostridiales bacterium | reverse complement strand
TACGGCAAGACGGTCCTCGCCTACCTTGTAATGAACTAAATCAGGATGAGGCTTACTGTTTTGAACATAGCCTAGATCACTGATACCATTTAAAATATTGCTTTCGACAGATTCGATAGTACTGAAGGTCATGTCGAAATAATATTGTTGGAAATCCGGATTAGATTGAAGACTATAGATTAGACAGGGGAGGCTCCAGGTTGAAAGAGTAAGATTAGAATCCATACGTATAACGGAACGATTCTGTTGGAGCTGACTTACCTCGTCAAAGGACTGATTGTATAATCGCAAAATGTTTCTAGCATATGATAATAGTACTTCTCCTTCGGGTGTCAGTTCTACGCCCTTAATGGAACGAGAAAACAATTTAGCTCCATAGGCAGTTTCTAATCGTTTCATTTGTATACTTAGCGTAGGCTGCGTGATGAAAAGTTGTTCAGCAACACGTGAAATGTTCTTTTCGTCGGCAACCCTAATGAAATATTCAAATAGTTTAATATTCATATATTTTTACCTCCATAAAGTTTAGGTATAGACGAACTCAGTTACAACTATTATATATTCTAAATGTTCAAAATTCAACAATTTGTTAGCATTAGTGTTAAATTATTATTCTAAGCAAAGGATAGATTTTACGGACAAAAACTAAGATGAGGTTGATTCCCATATTACTTGACATTACATACTAATATCTTTATGATTGCTTTAACAACTACAAGTTATCGCATATGTACATTATTATTACTAAAACGAGGTAACAAAATGGTATATGAAGTAATTGATAATGTAAGCCGCATAGAATCTGGCAAGCGATTTGATTCAGAGGATATAGTTTTAATAGAACTGGATTTAGAAATTAAAGTAAATAACAAGTCTGTGGATGTTATTAAATGTTGCAGTCCTAATGATTTAGAAGAGCTAATATATGGTTACCTGTGGTCCAATCGTTTTATCGGCTGTAAGGAAGATGTTATCAGTGTTAGTATTGATAAAGAAAACTACCTAGCCAACATTGTATTATCAGAAAATGCAGCATTTCAAGAGCTAGAACCCAATCCTGATTTCACACTAAAAGTATCGGAAGTCTCATCTATGGCAAAGAAGTTTATCCCTGGCAGCGAAAATTTCAGATCTACTGGCGCTTTACATAGTGTAGCCCTATGCTCCGGTTCGGATATACTATTTTATTCAGAAGATCTAAGCAGGCACAGTGCTTTAGATAAGACCTTAGGCAAGGCTTTGCTAGCAGGTGCAAAAATGAGCAACTGCTATGTTATGACTAGTGGACGTATACCGATTGATGTATTAAGGAAAGTATTAACCTGTGGAATTCCTGCAATATGTTCAAGATCAGCTCCTTCATATTCCACCATTTTATTAGCAAGGGAGACAAAAACAATTCTATGCGGGTTTGTCAGGGAAAACAGGATGAATATCTATAATGGTAAGGAACGCGTTTTTTAATAATAGATAGAAGGTGGAGATTTGGAACAGAAAAAAGGATATATAATAGTTTTAATATTGTTAGTAGCTGTGTTAGGTGTCCGCATGTTTATGAATCAAGGGGATACTGAGCAAGCAGCTGAAGCTACGGATCATATTAAAGAAATCCATATCGCAATGTTAAAGGCTGAAGAAGCCTATTCGTGGTTCACTGGCTTTGGGGAAATCAATATGGATGCTAGGGAACATTATTTTGACAACGGTTCGGTTTGGTATGGAATAGTAGAGCATGAAGATATATCCACTATGGATGAATTAGAAACTTATTTATCAAGATTATTTGACGATACGACATGCAATATGCTTCTTTCGACCACTATTGATGATAAGGGCACCCCTTTATTTATGATGCAGGATGATGTGCTATATTGTGCGGCAGGCGTTGTAAGCCAGATGCACTATAAAGATTGCGATTGGGAACTTGATATTAAAAGTATAGATTCTGGGATAGCTACAGTGGCTATAAACTGGAATATGTTAGTATGGGATCTACCACTTGAAGGAAGCTATGAAATGAAATGCGTTTCTGGTCCTGATGGTATTTGGCGTTTTAATAATTTCGTTTTACCAGTAGAATCTGCGGTTTCTGCTTATTCTAATCTTTAGGAAAGCGACAGTGTCGAGAACTGAAAGCAACTTATTGCTGTGCAACAACGCACATTGAGCAACGATAGAACGTGCCCAATTGTCAACAATCTTTTTATCCTATCAAAATTATTCATTCGAGTAATGCGAAATCACCTTAAATATAGGCTATCTAGCAAAGATTTAATAGTTTGGCATTATTATTGCAAAATATTATTGCTATTGATAAAAAAATATAGCTAGTTTTCAAGTTCTGACAATACGACTCGTCTATCAGTGTTAATAAATGTGGCAAAAATGTAAGACATAAATAATAGCTTCGTGGAGGTGGTGTGTAGCAAATCTAATATGACTAAAGCGATCTGGCTAAATTCATTTATTATCAACGTTATTTAATTAACATTATTTAATATCAGGAGGGTACTATGAACAAAAAATTAATCAGTGTTTTACTAATTTTACTCTTGGCAATGACCACATTGATAGGCTGTGGTGGTGGAGGAGGTTCAACAGATGGAGAAGGAGATTCGGAAGGCTCAGATCTTGGCGCTCCAGTTTCATTTAGTCTAGGACATCCTTACACTACTACTGACTACAGAGGCGCTGCCATGGATTTCTTTGCTCAGAAAGTAAGTGAGCTATCAGATGGAAATATTACAATAAATGTATTTCCTTCTAATACATTGACTACATCCCAAGATGCTTTGAAATCAGTAGCATCAGGAAGTGCTGATATGGCTATGGGAGCTTTGTCATTCAACTCATCAGAAGTTCCTGCTTTACTTCCTTTGGATGTAGCCGGAATTTACGATCCATCTTACTTTGAAGAAACATATGAGGCTATGGAGCCAGTAATGGATAAAATCATGGAAACCCAAAACCAAAAAATCCTTTGGATGCCAGATGAAACCAATATGATTTTTTACCTGAACAAGGATAAGGCCAGAGAAGTTAAATCACCTAAGGACATTCAAGGACTTCGTTTAAGAGACCACGGTCTTTGGATTGGTAAGTCAATAAGCTCTTGGGGAGCCAGTCCTATGACTATAGTACCTGCTGACTTAACCGTAGCATTGGAAAGAGGTACTGTTGATGGTGGATTTACTGGATGGGGATTCTACTATGCTTA
>JAAYSU010000196.1 GCA_012523915.1 Clostridiales bacterium | reverse complement strand
ATTAAACCTCAAATTCATAAAGTAAAGGCTGTGAAGAAAAAGAGTATCTGTTTTTGAAAGCACAGAGAGAAGATGGTCGCTGCGAATCTTCGTGAAGAAAACAGAGAAGCCCTTTCAAAGCTTTGAACCGAAAGATATTTAATCAAGTAAGCTTCAACGGGTTCCCGCCCGTTATAGCGGGGCGGTTTAATAATTACTAATTATCGAACCGACTGAGTGCAGAGGTAACTCTGAATTTAGGTGGTAACACGGATATCCAATTCGTCCTAAGTTGTATAGACAACTTAGGGCTTTTTTTATTATAGACAAGGGGGATTATATTATGGTTATGTTCAACAAGTCACGGAAATTAGATCACGTTTGTTACGATGTAAGGGGTCCTGTATTAGATGAGGCTGAAAGATTAAAAAAGCAGAACATTGAAATTATGGAGCTAAATATCGGAAACCCTTCGCCATTTGGTTTTAAAGCACCAGATGAAATACTAAAAGAGATGACTGATAATCTTCATAATGCTGAAGGATATTCAGTTTCTAAGGGTATCGTATCCGCAAGAGAGGCAATTGTAAAATATTCTAAGTCAAAGAATATTCAAGATGTTACTATCGACGATGTATATACGGGTAATGGAGTAAGCGAGCTCATAATGATGGCAATGCAAGGTTTCCTAAATGACGGAGATGAAATCTTAATACCTGCTCCCGATTATCCCTTATGGACAGCAGCCGTTACCCTCTCAGGAGGTAAAGCCGTCCACTATATCTGCGACGAACAGGCAGACTGGAATCCAGATATCAATGACATGAAGAAGAAAATAAGCAGTAGGACTAAGGGAATTGTAATAATAAATCCAAACAATCCTACAGGTGCTCTCTATCCTAAGGAACTATTATTGGAAATCACTGAGCTTGCTAGAAAACACAAGCTGGCCATATTTGCTGACGAGATCTATGACCGTTTAGTCATGGATGGACACGAGCATACTTCAATAGCATCCCTTGCTCCTGACCTTTTCGTTGTGACTATGAATGGGCTGTCAAAGTCCCATAAAGTTGCAGGCTTCAGAAGTGGCTGGATGGTATTAAGCGGTGATAAGAAAAATGCCAAGGGATATATTGAGGGGCTTAACATGCTTTCCTCTATGAGGCTTTGTTCCAATGTTCCCTCCCAGTATATAATAAGTGCTGCTTTAACGGCAAATAGGGAAAATGATGAAATCTTACTCCCTGGGGGGCGCCTTTACGAACAGCGGGAATATCTAACTGATGCCCTAAATAGTATACCGGGAATAAGTGCAGTTAAGCCAAAAGCCGCTTTATATATCTTCCCTAAAATTGATACAAAGAGGTTCAATATTACCGACGATGAAAAATTTGTCCTTGACTTCCTCCACGAAAAACATATTCTATTAGTACACGGTAGAGGTTTTAACTGGCTGGAACCTGATCACTTCAGAATAGTTTATCTGCCAAAGGTTGAAGATTTGAAAGTTGCTGCAGAAAAACTTAGAGACTTTTTAGACGGTTATAGGCAGCAATAGTGAGTATAAAGAGTAAATGCTTCGGCTTGTTAAAGACCTCCTATTCAAGGCCGAATCATTTGCTCTCTATAATTATGGAGGAAATTATGCTAAAAAAAGATAAATATGCAAAAGACAGTGGTGCCTGGTGCAATTTGAACAAGGTTGATTTAACTGAAAAAGATGTGGATCTTGTAGTGTTTGGAATACCCTTTGATGGCGGAGTCAGCTATCGCTCGGGGGCAGCCCAAGGTCCTGCTGTGCTTCGTCAAAACACTTTTACTTCAACAGCTTTCACTGAACACTTTGAGGACTTCTCCTCTTTAAAAGTATATGATGCAGGTGATTTTATCGAAGAGGATAGGGATAAGCTCTTTGATGAGGTTGCTAAATATGTAGAGTTTTTAGTAAGAGAAAATATATTCTTTACTGCAGTAGGCGGCGATCATTCCGTAACTATCCCGATTGAAGCTGGCATTGATAAGGCCCTAGATGAGCAGTTCGGCATCATTCATATAGATGCACATTTTGACCTCTGTGATTCTCTGAATGGTGACCCTCTTTCCCATGGGTCTGTTCAAAGAAGGGCCCTTGAATTAAAAAATATTGCTGGGCTTGAGAATATTTGCTTTATAGGGATACGCTCAATCGAACCTGAAGAATACGAGTTTAAAAAAGACAATCCCGTGATAGTTTATAGCGCCTACGATTGCCACAACCTTGGAATAGAAAAAGTAAGCCAAAGGGTCATAGAGCAGATGAGCAAGTTCTCAAAGGTATACCTTACACTCGATATAGATAGTTTGGATCCTGCTTATGCTCCAGGTACTGGAACTCCTCAGTTTGGCGGACTTTACAGCAGACAGTTACTATACTTGCTAGATAAAGTATTTAAGGATTTAAATATAATTGCATTCGATGTGGTTGAAGTTGCACCCTCCCTGGATCCTTCATTAACTTCTATGTTTGCGGCAAGAAAAATAATCACAGAATGCTGGGGACATTATGCGAGAAAAATAGGAAAACTTAGATAAACCTTTTTATCTTTACCCTACTTACCATAAAAATAGCTAGAAGCATAAAGATATTCAGCACATAGAAGGTATAGTTCTCTATGTAGATTTGGCTATTTGTAATAGCTAAAAACATCAATGACAGTAACACCCCACTGACGGTAATCGGGCATCCTTTAAAACCCTTCTCGTCTTTTAATACATTATGTCTTGCAAGACGGTATACACCACTTAGAACATAGCAGGATAATATTATGTAAGAAGGCAGGCCAATATTGATCAATCCGCTGCTTGCATACAAGGCTACTGGTGCAATGCCGAAGGTAATTAGATCGCTTAGGGAATCGAGTTGTTCTCCCAAGCTGCTTTTCATATTTAGTTTTCTTGCTATTTTACCGTCAAATAAATCAAAAATTCCGCCTAATAGTATCAGTATTACGGCAATGGTAAACCTGTCTTTTATATCTGAAAAAAGCAGCAATACTGCCATTGTTCCACAAAAGGCATTTGAAAGGGTCAATATATTCGGTATAGATAGATTCAATTTATTTTTCATACTTTAACCACCTTAACTTAATACAAAATTCTCTCATTTTCACCAGGGATACAATTAGACCCCCAAAAACAATGACTAACCAAAAGGTAATAAATCTAAATATTACAGTAACTGCAAACCCTTCAACCAGGCTTAGGCTTGTGAGTAGTGAAATCAATGCTGTCATAGTAGCCTCAAAGCTTCCTAAACCTCCAGGCAAGATGGGGATATTGCCTGCAGAATAAGAAATAAAGGTTATTGCCAAGGCCGCTATTATATGAGGCTGGCCGAAACAAGCAAGCAAGATATACATCTTCATGGGAAACAAAAACCATATTAAAAATGATAGAACTAGCTGGTAGGCTATCTTTGATTTCCCTTTGCTTATGTTATTGGCGCTCCTGCTATAAAGCAGTAAAAAATCTTTTAATTTTATCGTTACTTTACTCTTTCCTTTAATAAGCAAGCTGACCTTTTCAGGTCTAATAATCGCCATTAGAGTTAGCATTAAAATAACTATACCCAGTAAAATATATGCTGTAGCTACAACTAGATTAATATTTTCGATTGAAGCTATTATGTAAAGTCCACTTATGATCGAGAAGAAAACAAAACCCGTCATGCTATATAACTTTTGCAAGACTACATAAGAAGCACTCTCTGATGTCTTATTACCCGCATGTTCTTTTATAGCCAAAGCTTTATATGCCTCTGATCCTATCTTTACTCCAGGAGTTACTCCTTCAACTATCGAGCCTTTTAAGTTTATGTAAAGCATTTTTACCAAAGATATATCGACACCATTTGATTTAAGTATGTCCTTCCATTGCAAGCCAATCAACAAATGTGTGACAGCTTGCAGCAGAATTAATAAAAGGGTGATTGCTAGTGGTATCTTTGATAGCGCTTCAAAAAGCTTTGTAATGTCTATCGTAAATATTAAATATAAGGTTAGTAACGCAAATAGCGTATAAAAGAACTTCTTCATAGGCTCACCTAATCGAGTAAAACAGTCGACCTTATGTTAGTAAATATTGAGTGGTGCAGAATTTGTTTGCTGTAGGAAATCATATTGCAATCTTCATACAGGCATTTTGTTCTTTTCTTAGGGATCCTGAAAAGTATTTTTGCATCCTTATCCATTGTCTCTTTTATCCTTTTTAAAACCCTATCTTTAGAACTAAGCTGTAAGGCAAGATGTATGATTTTATAGCCTGATGCATCAAATTCTTCCCCGGAAGCCTCTATTACTTCAAACTTGCTCTTGTCCAGGCCTATCTTTTGTGCTAATTTTCTAGCTTCTGCTACACAGTAGCTATCATTATCGACTACGGTGACCCTGGAATTAGTAAGCTTTTGTAATGCAATTGCAGAAAAAGGACAGGCACCTCCACCTATAAACAGGATCTTATGGTTACTATTTAACCTCGCTAACAATGCTTCCTTGGCAATTATTGAATTGTAACTTTTGGATATAAGTTTAAAGAGCAACATATTTCTTGTTGCCCACATTTCAATCCTCTTTGTAATGTTAGTTATAAACATCTTTAACCTCACATAAATAGCATCCCAACATTATTTACAATACCGCCTACTATGATAGCAAAGACCGTAGTCGTTACTCCTATCAAGACAGCCGTTCTGGCATTAAATTCGGAAGCAAGAATCCCAAATACGGATATGCAAGGCAGGTAGAAGAGTGATACCAAGGAGGCTGTTAAGACCTGAAGCGCAGTCAAATCTAATCCTACCAAAGGAGCTATGGACATCTCTCTCCTTACTATACCGAGGATCAATCCATCTACAGCTTGTCTAGGCAAGCCTAACCAGCCTTGGATAACAGGTGACAATGCCTTAGCCAACAAATCAAGCATGCCTGTCTCTTTAAACACAGAAGCAATGACTATGGCTATCAGCATTGCTCCGAAAGCCTCAGACATGAAATGTTTCATTCTGATTGTCAGCTTTTTACCATAGGTCCTTAAATTAGGCACCAAAAGGTTAGGAACTTGAATTATCATCGGGTCAACTCTCCCTTTTATAAGCTTATCTCCTATCATGGCAATGAATACAAATACCGCTAAAGAGATGGCTATTACAGGAATAAACAAGAAGACCGATTTAGACGAGATTAATTCCATTAAAGCTCCTGTTTGTGATATACAAGGCACTGTGAAGCATACTAAAGTGGTTACTAATAGGCGCTCTTTTTTACTAGTGCATGTCCTAGTTCCGATAATAGCAGGGACAGCACATCCAAATCCCATTATAATATTAATAATACTTCCACCCTGCAACCCAAACTTGCTCATGATGTTATCGAATAATATCCCTAAGCGTGGAAGGTAACCCAGGTCTTCTAAAAATGAAAACACTATGTAGAACAAAAATACATAGGGAAGTATTAAGGCAAAGGGCCACTCAAACCCTATTACAAAGATGCCATACTCTCCCACAAGAATATTATGTATTATTCCTTCTGAAATAATTGAAGAAATAATACCCCTGAAAAAAGGTACAACTAAGTCGTTAACTAGAGGCAATAAAATAAAAGCTCTAAGAGCTTTCCCACCACCGACTATTAATCCTATCGAAACCGCCATTATTACTAGTGCTATCGGTATTCCGGTTTTGGGTGTAACCATCAAATTACTTATTTTTTCTTTATTTTTATCTAGCTTAGTAGTTGTTTTGCGTACTTTTTCTGTAATCTCTTTTGCAGTCTGATATAGTTTCAATTTAGCTTCAAGGGTGTCGCAGCCTGAACAGCCTAAGCTGCCACAGCTGTCACTTCCTTTGCCAAAATACATTTCCATATAAAGGGCCTGCTTGAGCTCCTCTATTCCCTTATTCTTAACAGCAACAGTCTCAATAACCGATGTTCCTAATAGGGTGGAAAGTAAAGATGTATTGATTTCAATTCCCTTTTCTTTTGCTACGTCCATAAAGTTAAGAGCAAAAACAATGGGAATATCATATTCTTTCAATTCTAATGCCAATTCGATGCTTCTCTGTAAGTTGGTAGCATCCAAAACACAGATGATCCCATCTGGTTTGCTATTCAAGAAAATGTTTGCAACTTCCTCAGCCTGTGATTCGACAGTTAAGGAAAAAACTCCCGGCACATCAATCAGGGTATACTTTTTGCCTGATAGGTCCATGCTTGCTTGAGTATAGCTTACTGTTGTACCTGAGAAATTTGAACTTATTGCGTCCATTCCTGTTATTTGTGAGAAAAATACACTTTTACCTACATTGGGATTACCCATCAGTAAGATCTTGTTGTCAATTGCAATGTGCTTATGTAAATCTTTTTCCTTTACGTCGAAGTCCTTGTTCAATTAATGTCACTCTCCTCAACTTGAATCTTGGAAGCAATACAATCTGCTATCGCTATTTCCCTAGAGTCGATCTCCAGCAATGTTGGGCCTCCAAAAAACAAGGAGTCTTTTTTGTAAACTACATCGTTTTCTCTAACTCCTAGAGACATTAACATGCTATTGTTTGGTACGGATACAATCTTATAGTAATTTCCTTTTTTTGCTTTGTTGATTGGCATGTTTCTCACCTCCGGTTAGCCATGGCTAACTATTTGATTAGAGTTTACCATGGCTAACTCATTTCTGTCAATATATTTTATGAAAATTTTTTTAAATATTTTTTATGGGAAAAATATGATAATATTAGACAGAAAACTAAACTATTTCTCGCTCTATTTCTATTAAGTCTCCCTCAACATTACCCTCAATAAAATTCACAATATTGGAGGCTATGCTGTCAGCATGGGCATTCCCATTAGTTACATAGGCAATCCCAAGAACGATGATCTGATGGGTATCCTGTTCATCGACTTCTGCAATTGATACCTTAAATTTACTCTGAACCTTAGCACAGATGCTTTTAACAACCTTTCTCTTCTCTTTCAGAGAATGGGACCAGGCTATCCTTATCTTTATTCTAATTATTCCAACCACCATAACTACTCTCGCCTTTTAATAAATTGTCACATATACACATTAAATTCAATGTGACATAATTACTCACTATAATAATTTGGATAATATTATTATCCCTGGATCAATTATTAAATCAAGCATAACACAACAAATTCTTTAAAGATATATTAAAAAAGTGGAATTTTTAATGTTTTTGCACTTATTTATACAGTTGGCACGCTGTTTGCATATATAGATGAGCAGATGCTTGTAGATCAGGAGGTCTAAATGGAAAGAACGTATAAACTACAATACTACAAAGACCCAATATCTTATACTGATGGCCTAAAACTACAGGAAGAGGCCTTTGAAGCAGTAAAGGATAAAGAATATAGCGGAGTTTTTATCTTACTCCAGCACAAGCCCGTTTACACAATCGGCAAGGGAGGCGGAAGAGAAAACATACTTCGCTCAGAAGAATTCTTGAAAAGCCGTAATATAGATATCGTAGATGTGACACGGGGTGGAAATATAACTTTCCATGGTCCTGGACAAATAGTGTTTTATCCAATTCTCGATTTAACACTACTAAAAAAGGATACCCATTGGTATGTTGATAACCTTGAAGAGGTCATCATAAGAGTCCTGAAAAACTATGGTGTCGAGGGAACAAGAAAGCCTGAGTATCGCGGGGTCTGGGTTGATGATAAGAAAATATCGGCCTTAGGAATAGCCGTAAAACGATGGATAACCGGGCATGGAGTTTCCTTTAATGTCAATATGAACAAGGAGTACTTCCATTGGATTAATCCCTGTGGTATTACAGAGTTCGGCATAACCTCCCTAGAAGACTACGTTAGCGAGATTGATATGGAAGTATTAAACAAACAAATTATCAGTAGCTTCGAGGAAGTCTTCCAGATCAAGCTACAATAGGAGAAAGTAGAATTGAACAATGTGCTTAAGAAGCCAGAATGGCTAAAGATAAGAGTTTCAGATATAGAACAAATAGAAGAAACTGCAAACTTAATTAGAAAACTTTCAATTAATACAGTATGCGACAGCGCAGAATGTCCGAATTTAGGGGAATGTTTTGGCAAGAAAACTGCAACCTTTATGATAATGGGAAATATCTGTACTAGAAGATGCAGATTCTGCGCCGTAACCAAAGGTGACGCTACCCCATTAGATCCTTTAGAGCCCGAACGTATTGGACAGGCTTGCAAAGAGATGGGATTAAAACATGTGGTTGTCACTTCAGTAACTAGAGACGATCTAGATGACGGTGGTGCAGGACATTTTGTTAGGGTAATGCAGGAGATACGCAAAAACAACCCCCAATCTACAGTTGAATTGTTGATCCCTGATCTGGCTGGTAACTGGGAAGCGCTAAAAATGATCGTAGATGCCAAACCTGAAATACTGAATCACAATATTGAAACAGTTCCTGAACTTTATGAAACCGTAAGACCAAAGGCAATCTACAAAAGATCATTACAACTTCTAAAGAAGGCAAAAGAGTTTAACCCAAAGTTGATCACAAAGTCAGGAATTATGTTAGGACTAGGCGAGAATGAAGAGCAAGTGCTCAAAGTAATGGATGATTTAAGAAGTGTTGACTGCGACATATTAACAATAGGTCAATACTTGCAACCATCTACAGAGCATATAGAGCTTAAAGAGTATATAAGGCCCGAGATATTTGAAGCGTACAAGCAAATTGCAGAAGAAAAAGGCTTTAAATACGTCGCATCTGGACCCTTTGTAAGAAGCTCATATAATGCAGCTTTAGGTCTGGAGAAAATAAATAAATAAATAAAATTGTTCTCAATCTCATTTGTTTACATAGATTTATTACCATTATACCGTTGCAGCAGGCTGTTGATTAAGACCCTGTTGCAATGAGTATTTTTTGGGCTATTTTTGCTATAACACATAAATATTGATAATGTTCGGATATTATTATAATTATACTTAGAATATTTTTTTACAAACATCATATCCTATGCTAAAGCTTAGCGGCTTCAGTGATATCCTCGAATGTTATCATGAAAACATCTATGCCGAACAGGACGCATATTTTTTTTAGATGAAGTCCAATATGCTCAAGATTGGGATAAATGGTTAAAAACAATCTATGACATGCAACCTGATACAAAGGTTGTAGCCACAGGCTCAGCTAGTCCCGTATTAATTAAGGGAACTCAAGAGAGCGGAACCGGTCGTTGGTCCGTAATTCAAGTTCCTACAATGTCTTTTTTTGAATATTGCGAGTTACTTAATCTTGATTTGCCGGTTCTCCCTGAAAAACTGAAGATAACTACTCTTGCCCATAAAACACAGCAGCAGCTGACCCAAATAATGATACAACTTTCTAAGGTCCAAAACCATTTCAATCGCTACCTGCTTGTGGGTGGCTTTCCGGAACTGGCTATTGCTGACAATGATATTATGGCTCAGCAGATAATGCGCGAGGACCTTGTTGATAAAGTTCTAAAAAGGGACTTACCCTCTTTATACAAGATCCGGAATGCCACGGAACTGGAACGAATTTTCCTATACCTATGTAATGTTTCGTCTCAAATAGTATCAATTGAAGCTATTGCAAAGGAACTCAGCGGAGTTTCGCGACCGACGGTAGAAAACTATATCCGCTACTTAGAAAGCGTCAATTTGATTTACCAGAGCTGGCCGATCAGCATGGCTGGCAAAAAGATACTAAAAGCTAGACCCAAAATCTATATTGCGGATGCTGCAATCCGTAATGCAGTTCTTATGGATGATTCATTAATTACTGATCCCGTTGAATTGGGTAAAGCTGTAGAAACTGCCGTTTACAAACATGTTGCGGCCTTTTATTACCAGCAAGCAACAAGCGTTGGTTATTACCGCGGTGGCAGAAAAAACAAGGGAATTGACATAGTAGTAGATTATCCAAATAGCAAAAAAATCTTAATAGAGGTTAAATACCGCGAAGGTGCTCCTATTTCTGATGACGATGCTATTTCTATACTAAGCCAAGAAGCATCGGCTTCGATTATTGTAACAAAGAACGCAAATGATTTTGGAGTCCATAAAACAAATACAGGTAATGAGATCATCCGTATTCCTGCCTTCGCATTCCTTTATCTGCTTGGGCACGCTGAGAAGTGTGGAATAAGGGGATTGGATAATAGCCTTCAAAGATTTTTATAATACCATTGCAGCAGGCTATTGATTCAACCATAATAACAGTTTAGTGATTATTTTTTGTAAAAAACCTTCCCGTATGCGTCTATATGATTTTTTAACTCTTGATGAGTTAAAGATTCGTAATGGACAATATCAAAGTAATACGGCAAGGGTAATTTTTCATTCAATTCTACGCTTAATTGGTTCAACATTTCCATAGTAATATTCTCTCCGTAAATGGCAATATCAATATCCGAACCTTTTTTGAAATTCCCCATCGCACGACTTCCAAAAAAAGCTGCCTGTTCGATTTCATTATTCCGTTTTAAGGCATGGATAATCATATCCATGCTTTTTGTAGGAATTCCAAAATTCATTTCTTATCCCTCAAAAAACTATACGCTTGGGATATTGCATCATAATATTCTACCTTTATTTTATTTATCGCAAACTCAAATCTTACCTCATCATAAGTATGTGCAAATAAATTTCTTTTTTCCAACATATCCATCCATATCTCCCCATCTTCAATTATCTCGTAATGAAATGCCGCTTTAATTACATCTCTAGGGAATTTGACATCAACCTCATTAGCCTCTAAATAGTATTTCATTGTCTTCCATGCCAATTCAAATGTGTATTCGAACCTTTGTATCATTCCTTCTTTTTCAAGTATACTCAGGTTCTCAAAATTATAAACTGCATCTTTAAGTAGGTTATATGCCTTATCAAAGTTTTCAAATCTTTCTCGCCATCTAATCTCCTTTTTATTCAATTATACATCTTCCCCTCTAGATTAAATATCCAAATTAAGTGTACTAACCTATCACTTCCTTATATACTATCAATTATAATTCTGTTCAAATCATCGTAAATTGTAAATGCGTTTGGAGGTAAAGTCCCTTTGTAAATAAATGAAATACTCTTCTGGATTTCTTTTAATATTCTATCACTGCTCATTTTGGCATATTGGTTAATCTCTGCTTCACTTATTTCAGATAAAGTATGTGCCACTTTATTTCTTAAATACTTATTCGCCCCTTCACATAATTCAAAGAAGTCAATATATTTCCTGTATTTTTGCCCATTTTGGTTATCAAAATACTTTAACATACCGTTTAATAGGTTCATGCTAATATTCGTATTGTCTTTAAGTCCTCCACGATAAAATCGATCCAAATAATCTAGTAATTCATGATTAGCAGCTTCTAACTTTTCTCTACTTAGCTTATCTTCATCACTGGCCCTTGTATATGTAATTCGCGTTAAATCAAATCCAAATATCCTTGCCAAAAATTCCTCCTGTAAACGGATTATATATGGATTTAGGCGCAGCATAAATTCAGACATCCTGCCGATCTTTCTCAGGTTGTTTAGCATCATATAGTAATCTATAAGCCCACAAAAGGGTTCTTCTTCAACCGGATAAAAATTAAAGTCTATACCTAGCTTGCCTATTCCCCTATCTTTCTTTAATTTTTGTCTTGATATAAGGTGATCTATTATTTTTAAAACCTTGTTATCAGCATCCATGCCGTAATAATCTGTTATTAATAGTCTTGCTTGTTCGTAATGATATGAATTTATTAATGCAGCAATCTGTTTTAATATCAATGCTTTTCTTACTTGCATTAATTGAGGTTCAGTGCATCTATTAGGTGCACCATCTTCATTATCTTCATTCAATTCTATCTCTTCGTAAGCAGAATAGGTTTTGTGTGTATTTGCTAATGATTTGTTTGATGATTCTTCTGGAGTTTTCACCTGAACAGCCCTAACTCTGCCGAACTTTGGTTCCTGAGCAAGCAGACACATGCTTACCTTCATCTGCGGCGTCCCGGAACTTAAATTTAGTAAGATTTCAGCATTAGGATTTTCATCTCTAATACTTTTCATCTGATCATTAAATAACCCCCCAAAGGCATCAAAATCAGATACATCTTCTATATCGCTATCAATATATTCTTTTTCAAGCCGCAGATTAAAATCCTTGGAAAACTTGTCCAACGCAATATCAAAACGATGGTCTACTTCATTTAGCTGTTTCATTTCTTTTGATAAGACAATATAGACTTTTTCAGGTCTATAGTGCCTTATAATATGCAGCATTGCACCATCACGCAAAGAACGAACAGGGTCAGTACTACCAACGCATGTAAACAACACTCTGCTATTCATATCTCGACCTTACCTATTCCTTTCTAAAATAATAACAAGATTACTCCAATTTGTTATTTAATGTCCCCTGCCGGGGTTTCAATATAATATCGAATGTTGTCGAACAATACTCAAGCTATATTCCTAATGTCTATCCGTCCCCTAGCGGGGATTATTTGTATTTATAATGCTAATTACTTATCTTATGCTTTATGCATTGCCCTATCCGTCCCCTAACGGGGTTATCTATATCTTGTAACAAAAAAATAATGGGAGGGAATTTAATGTTTCCGTCCCCTGTCGGGGATCATCTATGTCTATCACCACTGGGTGCAAGTGTTGAAAATACTAGCTCCTACAAGCGCTTCGCGGTGTGTACATCTATATGCAGCTATACTTCTTGATTTTTATCCATAATTTTAACTGTGGCTTTTGAATGACAATTTCTTTATATCATGAACAGTTATTCACCTTCAAGCGTTACTTTGCAACCTCCCATTCCTAAAGTTGTCTTTATTCCTACTCCGGAATATTCTAAAAAGCCAAAAAGTAGGTTAATCAATCTAACCATAGGATCTGGCCCTGTCGAATATAGCTTAATATATCCTCTAAACCCTGGGATTCGTGCTTGCTTTAGCATAAATGAATTACTTCTTAATGCATACTGATATATACGGGTTCTATCAATCATCTGTTGTAAAGCCTCTTCATCATCTAAGGCATAAGAGCTTGAAAAGGCATTCCATTTAGATACTGCACTCTTCAAAATCAAATCAACTGAAGGGAACAATACATACTTCTCATTGCTCTTAAAAGACGTGGCAGACAAAAAATCAATACGCATATTTTTAAAAGCATTTCCTGTAGTCAGATATGTATTTAAAATATCTGCCTCAGTGGTAGTACAGGTTATCACTCTATTTGTAACGGTGATGTCAGTATCAAATTTCTTCAATCGAATGTTTTCTATTTTCATTAAAAATGGCTCGACCTGCGATATTGCTTCGTTTCCTAATAGATTAATATTCCACTCAATTTTATTCGGACAATTTCTGTCAGGAATATGAACATATTGATTAATAGGATTAAGACCATCTTCATGCAAATATTCTACATACTCAGTTTTAATATTTTCAATCATTGTAGCATACAGCAAATATGCCCAGCTTGGAGAGGGCTTAAGGTTATTATTAGCTACTTCTAATTCAAGTCTATATTTCTTAATCATAATTCCAACCCTTATTAGTATATTTCTATTGAACATTTACCAAATGGCATAAGATTTCCATTCCATAAGGTATACTTCAGCATATGGGGTGAAACTCCGGCTCGGACATCTTTATCATGATAGTGCTTCGGAAACATCTTGTGGAGTAAATTACTAGTAAATTCAAGAGAATTTTTTTCAGATGTTAAAAAAGATACTACTGTTTTACTTTTATAGCCTACGCCTCCACCGATGTAGATAATAGGTTTACCCGATTCTTTTGTGCCTACATAGTCAGCATCTACATTAAACTTTGAAACATAATTACTATAATTATTACTAAATTCCACAATAGCGCTCTTAATAAATGCGAGATCAATACAGCTTCCCTTTAAGAGAGTATGATCTAAAGTTAATTTAAACCTTATTTCAGTACCAGGTTTTATACACTCTCGCGTAAGATTCAACCTATTTTCTTTCCCGCTTCTAGAAATATCTATTTTTGCACAGAGTATAAGTTTCTCAAGAGCAATCGGTTCACTATCACTAATCGAAACAGCTTTCATAATACTATTTACTGCATTATTCTGTCTAGTTTTATAATCTAACAAATGAAGATATTCTTGTTCCATTTTATTAGCACTGTTATTTACTTCCCGCCTAAAGCTTCTTTTATAAAAAGCATCTTTAATATTATTAAAATGTCTTTCTTTAGATTTAGAGCTGGCTGCTAGCTTAGCTAATATTGCTGTGCGTAGGGCACCTTTTAAACTGCTGCCAGGTATATAGGGCAGGCCCTTTGAGTCTTTTATAAACTGCCATATTTCCATTAGTGGTTTTTCCGGTGTTATTGCATCTCCCGCATCAAAAGAATAGGCTATAAATTGATCATAATCGTCCTTCTTTATATCCTGTTCATCGCACCATTGATAGAGGTTTTGCTTGCTAGAAAGCATAAAATTTGTGTAGTATTCTAACAAATTATTCTTCTCTAAATAGGAGAAAAATCTATCTATATCGGGGATATATACCTTTTTATCTATT